>SKWJ01000412.1 GCA_007128995.1 Paracoccaceae bacterium | reverse complement strand
TGCCCTCGTATCCGATGGCGTTGAAAGCGGCGAGCACGCCGACGCCGTCACCGCTCGATGAAACCTGCGAATCTGTCCGGGCAAGGACCGAAACAAGGCTCTCGGCGCGGATCGTGATTGCGCCGCTCGTGGCATGCAGACGCGCATTGTCGACCGTAGCCGAGGCCCGACCAAGTAGCGTATTGGTGGCGATGATCCCACTGCCGGAATTGCTGGTTGCCCTAACCTCGCTGGACTCGATGGCGGTGAGCTTTGTATCATGAAGTGCAGTGACCGAGATGTTGCCCGATGCGCTCACTTGCGCATCCTCGACCCGCGCAGTTGCCCCGCCATCGACCCGGTTGCGGGATACAAGCGCAAAGCCCGCATCGCTGTCGCCCCCGTCGGCGAGCAGCCCGGCAGCGCCAGCGGCGATACCCGCTGGCAGGATGTTGGTCGGGCGCAGGACCTTCCAGTATCCACGGTCCGAGAAATCGGGATCGTCAGACAAATCGACGGTCGCGCCGGCACCCATGTACTGGTAGCGCGTGCCGCCATCTTCGGGCGTATACACCACATCGCCAAAGACCAGATCCTGCACGCCGGATGCGGTGGTGTAGCGATAGTTGTCCAGGATAGCCTGAGCGGCCGCGTCAACCAGCCCAAGACCGAGGTCGTTGTCGCGGGTCTGGGTGGTGGTCATCGACGTGACAGATGACAGCCGCGCGGCTTCGCGGGCGTGCACCCGCACATCGCCTGCAAGGGCGGTCACTGTCTGACTGCCCGGCCCGTTGCCGGCGACCCGCGCAAGCGCGCCACCCGAAAGCATGTTCGACGCCAGAATGCCGCCCACCGATGCCCCGCCAGCCCCGACCAGGGCAGCGGCGGCCGATACGATATCGGAACTGATACGTGCCTCGAGTTCGGCCTCTGAAAGCGCAGTCACCTCCAGCGCACCAGCGCGTAGAATGCTGTCGAGAACCTGGGCGCGGGCGCTGAACGGGGCTGCGCCACCTGGCGGCAGCCCGAGCAGCGCGGAGAACGAATCGAGCAGGTCTGGGGTGTCGTGACCGATGGCGTTGTAGACCACCAGCGCCGAACCCCCGACCGCACCTGTGGTCAGGCCGTTGCGCAACTCGGCCGCAAGGGCCAGGGCATTGCGTGCGGTGACAGTAACGGCGGCCGCCTCAGCAATGATGTCCGACCCCTCGATACGCGCATCTGCCGCACCGCGGATCGCGTTCAGCGTCACCGCGCCCCCAAGTGCCATGCTGGTCCCGCTGCCGTCAATCGACGAACCACCCGAGCTATCGCCCGAGATCTCGGTAAGCGCCGAAAGCACACCGCCCCGCAGGGCACTGACCTCAACCGCGTTTCCGAGAACCTTCAGGTTGACGCCCCTGAGCGTCGCCGTGACCGGGGCGTTGACATCGTTGCGGGTCAGCACACCACCAATGGAAACCGAATCCGACGCCGTAAGGTTGAACCCTTGCGGGATGATCGCCGTCTCGGGTTCCCGCCGCCAGAATTCGGCATCGGTGAAATCCTCGGTTGCCAAGTCCAGCGGGCCGAAGGCGTCACTGCCCATGAAGCGATAAAAGGTGCCAGCCTCGCCATTATCGCCATTATAGTCGCTGTCCAGCAGCACCCGGTCGCCGAAATTCAGCGTCACCGGCCCTGATATCTTGGACCCGTCGGCATCTAGGACCTTGCTACCATCAGTGCGGAAATCGTTCGCGCCCAGTGAAGCTATCAGGCGTTGGAAAAGTTCCGCACCCCCGTCCGAGGACGACACCGACGAGGACAGAAGCCGCACGTTGCTGCGCGCGACGGAGTCGTCGCTGGCCGCGACGACCAAGACGCCATCCAGCTCAATCCGTCGAGCGTCACGTTGCGCACCGATCCCGGCTACGGTATCGGTTTCAACAAGGTTTCCGGCCAGCGCGAACCCCGCGCTGACGCTGGCCCCATCGATCACCGGGACGGTGGCGCGGGCCTCAGAAACATTGCTGACGGTCGCGTTCAGGTCTTGCCCGCTACGCGCCCGAACGGACACGGCGCCCAGCTTTGCAGCCGCGCCGCCCGAGAGCGTTGCTGCTGCCCAGTCCTCAAGCCCGGCACGCACCCCGTAGACGCTGCGTGAGAGGCCCCAGTCCAGGCCAATCAGCGCGCCAAGCCCCTGGGCGAGGATGTCGTTGACGCCAACTCCGAGGAAGTTCTGCGCGGTGGCCAAAGCCGCCGAGGCGGCGTTTGAGCCCGTGGAAAGTGTAGAGGCGACGGTACGTGCATCCATATGAACGCTCGAGTCCGCCTTGATCGACAGCGCCGTCCCGGCACCCAGCGTCACCCCGGCGGCCAGCACCGCAACCGATCCTTCGATCTGGTTGACCGCCATGGTCGACGAGGCGCTGGCCCCGCCCCCGAAGCCGAAGCCCGCAGTGGTCAGCAACGACACCAGCGTGGTGTCGAAATCCTGACGCGCCGCCACACGCGCCGACAGGTCACGCCCATCTTCTGCAGACAGCGCGACCAAACCACCAGTCAAGGTGGCGCCGGTAACCTGCACACTGACAACGCCGGACACGATGTTGCTTCCCGTGACGACAGAAGCCGCCACCGGAGACAGGCTGACAAAGGAAACATCAGCAAAGTGCACATCCGCCTTGTTGACACTGGAATCTGCAACGCGAACATCAAGCGTTCCGGCAGCGGCTAGCGCACCGCCCACGACTTCGATCACAAGATCATGCGCCGACAGTGTGGCGGCGTGCACACCAGTTGCCAGCAGTCTACCGGATCGTTGCGCGGCAAGCGACAGATCCCCGGTGCCGGAAACACCCGCATTATGCATGACAATTCCGGTTCGAGCCTCCGTAGCGGTTTCCCCATCCGCCGGGCCGCGCTCGGCAAGCCGCACATTGCCGAGGATTTCACTGTCCACAAAGGCCGCAACCGTGCCAAGCGATTGCGCTGAAATTGAAACGTTGTGCCCGGAAATCTCGGTCGCGGCTCCGCCGACAGTGCCGATATCGACGGCCGCACCGCGCGAAATATCGATATCCAAAGAAACCTGCGCTGGCGAAAACGGACCAAGCCCTGCTTCGAGCAATGCAGCTAGAGTGCCTGTCTCAGCAAAAAAGTCCGCCTCGACTTCCCCGATGGCCGAAATTGAGATATCTCCGTCAGACAGCAGCCTTGCGCCTGCACCGATAGATACCTGCGCAACCGCACCCAGTTGTTGTTGAACATCGAGAGTCGTCTGCGTTCCGAAATTCCACTCAGCCGAAACCCGCGCCTCTGCCGCCACGCCGATCGAGCTGGCCGAGAGCGTGGCCCCGTTCGCCACCGAAATCAGTGCGTTAGCGCTTTCCGGTCCGCCCGCTGCCGCAAAGCTCGCCTGTCCCAGAACGCTTGCCGTGATCTCCAGCGCCCCGGAGGTAAAGATATCTCCCTGCAACTCAACGGAAACCGCGCGCGCCATGGGCGAAGCGCTGCGCGGGAAGGAGTCGGACAGCGCCGAAAAGAGAACCGACGACAGCCGATGTACCTCTGTGCCCAAGCTGGCCGCATCGACGACGATAGCCTCGGAGGTTACCTCGAGCGCGCCGGTGTAGCCGACAACAGACAGCAGGTTAACCGTGTCATAGCCCCCCTCGCCTGACACCGATAAAGTGAAATCGGCCGACAATGCTGTGGCGTTCGAGATGATCGCAAGGTTGATTTCGTCGTCACCGTCGCTTCCCAACAGGCGAAAGCCAGTCAAGTCGGCGACGGACTTGTCTTTAAGGATGGCGTCGGTGGTGTTATCGATCACACGCACACGCGTGCGATCCTCGCTCTCATCGCCGGTCTCATCGTCGCTGAGCTGCACCACGATATTGTGCGGCCCGCCCGCCGATAGCGTAAATGTCAGCGGATCGGCGCTGAGGAGGATGCGCGGCTCGAGAGCTTCTAGGCCGAAAAGTGGCGCAAGGTCTTCCTGTCGCGGCGCTGCCACGCGCGAGCGCGCGGCGAGCATTCTGCGCAAACGTCTGTTTCCGGTTTTAAGGGCCTCGCGAAGCCCGGTCCTAGTTGAAAACGGAAACGACATTTTGAAATCTCCTTGACCAGAATATCGATCCGTTAGTTGCGTTGTACTGGAATGGCACCGAAGATCAGTTCACCGCGCCGATCAACAGCATGATCCCCACCTGCCGCGGGAGCCATGTTTTCTGCGGTTCCCTGCGAAAGTCGGCTGACGACTTTGCGGCCAACGCCGCGCCGATCCATCTGTTCTGACAAGACGCTTAGTCGCGCCTCATCCAGACTTGCACCCCGTGCGCCTGCGGATTCATCAGCGGCTCTGTGACCCACCAACTTTACGCCAACATTCTCGAACACCCGTAAAACCGAAGCGGCGCGTTCGAACACTTCCTCTGACCCTTCCACAAGTTCGGTTGTCTCAGGTTCAAAAAACACGAACATCGCAGTGGGAACGGGTTCGGAAGATACTGCGCGGTCCATCGAAACAGTGCCGCCACATCCGCTCGCGAATATGGCAACCATGAACAGAGCACCGAGGTTTTGTCTTTGTATCATTAATTTGCAACAACCCGCGTCACTGCGCCTGTTGCGGCATCGAAATTCGCCGACCATTCATTCGCCGTGCCTTCATTGAACACGACAGTTTGGTTGCCAGTAGAAGTGTCGGTCACGCGACTGACAGACGTGTTCACATTACGTGCCTTAGCAGAGGTGTTGATTGTCTCTTGCTTCTCATCGCGGACCACCGAAACAGATGTCTGGGTATTCCTTGTCGATGAACCTGCCTGAACGACACTGGGTTCCGCTGGGGCAGATGAGCGTGACGGACCTGTCTGGATAGACCCGGAACCAGAACCAGAACCAGCGATCTGAGGTAGTTTACGCCAGATGAAACACTCTGGAACAATCCAGGGCTGATGAAATTCCGAACGCAGCAATCCGCAAGCGACAGCCCCGTCCGAATAGGGGGCGGTGTGTTCGTGCCCTTTCTGCGGCGCGAACTCTTGATTGCTGATCATCCCTACACTGGAACACCCTGCAACTGTATTGGCAGAGCGCGGGTCAAGCGAAGAGCAGAGAACACGGGCGCGCGTCAGTGCAGACGGAACAAGAACTTGCTCATAGCCGGCGCGACGCTCTGTCTGAGGATGAATGCCAGAAGTACAACCGCCAAGGAGAGCGATGCCGCCGATAGCGACAACTGGCAAGACAGATTTATACATGGTCGACACCTGAATATTTATATGTTGAGACTAGAAAGAGGCGAAAAAGCCGCCACTTATCTGCACAAGCGGAAAAGCTTCGTGAAACTCACGCGTGACAAACCCTGGCTCTTGCGCGGCTTCGAAGAACAGAGATCCGCCATGTTCATTTGCAAAGGCTGACGTCTCGGAGGCCACATCTTCAAAAGAAGACCATTCGAGAGGATGCTCTGCGACGTCCAGGGCAGAGCCATCGATCAATGAGACCATTCTTGCCGACTGATCGATCATTGACTGCCATTGTGTGATCAGGTCGAGAGTGTCGGGATCAATAGCGCCGCTCGGCCAACCCTCTGGGCCGCTCATCGCATCTAACCTCGCAAGCACTCCATCTGGGCGCCCGCCAACGCTGACATTCGTCTTGATACGCGACAGCCGGTCTTCGACAAGGGAGAACGCGCCAAGGCGGGACGCAAGGCCTTCAACAAGGCCTGCGCTGTATTGCGGCGGCGCATCCGACACCATCACCGTCTGTGCGCTTGCAGATGCAGGTGTCAATACGACCGCGAACAGCGCAGCTGTTTTTTTGCCTGTCATTGGATCACCCTGCAATTTTGTTGCGCAAGCAGCGCCTTCATTGCCGCCGGGGCACCCACCGGGACTACAATTGTGCATGCTTCGGCCATGCGCCCCATCCGTGGCCCAGTGTCCTGCGGGGCGCGGCGTGGCGCGCTCTCCGCATCCGCGCGCGCAACGGCCTCACGCTCTTTTCGTTTTGCGGCACTTTCAAACCCCAGCGCCTCAAATGCGGGGCCAGCATATTCATCCTGCATCATCAATTCGAGCGCGACGCGCTTGAGCGCCGCGGCTTCGGTCTCGGGCATATGCTGCGCGGACCCTAAAAGGGTTTGCACCCAGTTGCGGCGCTGGCAGGATTCATCCTCGAAACTGCGTCCATATCCGACCGAGAACCCAGGCGCCGATCCGGAAACGGCGGTCCCTGGTCCAACACAAGAATTGCCCCCGAACGCACCCACAGGGGGTGCCGGTGGGGTATTGGGGCGACCACCTGACGAGAAATCAAAAATGTTGCCACCCGACTGAGCGGCAGCTTCGTTCTTCACATCTGTATTGCCATCAACATTGACATTTGAACTAGCCGATCCGCCGCCTGTCGGATCTGCGGCAGCTACAGACGCAAAAAGCGCTGCAGCGCCCAACCCAGCCACCAAGGCGCAAGTCCCGCGCAAGTTCGGTACTCCAAGCACCCACATCTGGACGTTCCTTTACTCGTCTGATTACGCCGCATGATCTGCGCAACGCCCGACAACAACGCTGGCCGAACAAAAACAGTCATGTCCGGCCAGTCTGAATTTTGTCGCGTGCAAATATAGTGCACGCGACTGACGGCAGACTGCAGATCAGTTTAATTCGGCCGCCGATGCAAAGCCGAACTGGTTTTCACCAAAGGCCGCAGCACCACCAGTGAAGAATCCACCAGTATCGACTTCCAATGTCTGCAGACCGCCACCAGCGGAAGAAATCGCCAGCGCGATATCATCCTCAAGCGCCGACACAACAGTGAAGCCAACACCACTGACAGGATTTACTTCGCCTGCACCAAAGAACGCAGTACCAGCCGCAGCAACTGTGGCAAGCTCCAGCGGCGCTATGGCAACAGGGTCGCCGGAAAACACTTCAAGACGCGCGAAGGAGATCGCAGTGTCCCGACCGCCGACTTCGGTCCCCTGGGTACCGGCAAACGAATCTCCGCCTCTCAGGTTCAGTGTGTTCAAGGTACGGATTGACCCCGCAAGCCCGGCCTCTGCCTCGCTATCGGCAGAGGCTGTGAATGCGTCGCCGTTTTGAACGCCAGAGAATTCACTTGTGCCGAAGGCCGCACCACTGAAGCCAGATGCGCCTGTCGAAGTACCTGTCGCAAAAACATTCCCGCTACCGGCGAGCGATCCGTTTGTTGCTACACTCCGGTCGAAATCGAATGTTGCCAAGACACCCGCACCCGCAGTGGCATCGTCAGGAGCACCTTCAACTTGTGCGTCTGCTGTTCCGCCTACGGCAAAACCGACGAATCGATGCTCTGCATCAGCCACCGAAACGGTAACAGCGCCGGTACCAACGCCATCCACGCCGAGCTGTGCGCTGTGGCGAAATCCGGTCGGCTCTGGTGACAGCAACGCCACGCCGCCCGAGAAGGAAGTCGACGTAACATCAGCCGCCAGAGACGCGCCACTTGCGCCAACGGTCAGCGCCAACGCCGACACCGCCATTTTTTTGATCATCATGATATCCTGTCCTGTGTTATTGATCTGACAACCGATCCATTAAGGTGCTAAAATCATGTGACGATGGTTCGGATCGGCGCAGGACCTTTCTCCGCTGTTCCACCCTGATAGGCAATTTCTATAAAAGATCATCTTTATTTCATAAGTAGTGCTGGTATCTCGAAAGAGATTTTTTGGGCGCGGAATAGCGGTTACAGAATGTTACGCGCTTCTGTATCAACATGGTTGGTTGTCTTTTAAAATGGTGAGTTAATCGTGTCAAAACAACTTCTTATCTATAAAACAGCAGTCCCGCTATCAGCGGAACGACACCGGGATTGGTCGGTGCGACTGACGGATGATTTCGGTTTTGCATCGGAGATAAATTCTGTCCCGTTATTGGCGGCCGAATTTGCTGCCGCTGCTGCTGATTTACCCATAATTTTTGCAGGCGATAATGATAGTATTGTGCCCGTCGCTTTGCTTGGTTTCGGTCTGGAAGAGAATCTGATGATCGATAGCGAAGGTCATTGGCGCCAAGGCTACGTTCCGGCATTCCTGCGCCGCTATCCATTCGTTTTCTCGGAAAGCGAAGACCGGTCGACCCTGACCTTATGCATAGATGAGGAATTCAGCGGCCTGAATACTGATGGCCGGGGCGAGCGGTTGTTCGACAGCGAGGGCAACCGCACGCAATTTCTCGAAAATGCGCTCGCCTTTGCGTCTCAGTACCAGTCGCAATTCAACCGCACCCGTAGTTTCTGTGAACGGCTCGTCCGATTGAACCTACTGAAACCCGCACAGGCACGCCGCAGTTCTGCGGATGGCAAGGCAATTACTGTCGGCGGCTTTTCTGTGATTGATCGGGAACGGCTGAAGTCTGTCCCCGATTCAGAGCTGAGGGAAATGTTCGATACGGATGAACTGGAATTGGTGTTTCTGCATCTGCATTCTCTGGGAAATGTACAGAAGCTGGCGCGGCTTGTTCCCTCTGGCGCACAGGACGACACTCCCGGACTCGAAGCCGTTGATGAGCTGGAAGAGCCTGTTGCAGCCGACAGCTGAGAAGCAGCACAAAATGCGCTGTGCCGGCGGCAGGGACACTTGGTTCCTGCCGCGGCATGCTGTTATGGGCATGTGTGCAACGTTTTTTTTCGCTTGGACAAGTGAGACTATCGCGGAAGAATGGCTCGATTGCGTTATTTATCCTGAGCAGGAATTGCAGCTGGGCTTTGGCGAAGCCGGTTTGATAAATGAGTTGGTTGTCAGCCCCGGACAGTCAGTCACACGTGGCGAGCTTATCGCGCGTCAGGTTTCGGATGTAGAACGGATCCGTCGCGATCTTCTGTCACTCAGGCTGTCCGGAGATGCCAGTATTTCCGCACAAGAGGCGCGGATCGCATTCATCCGACAGAGGCTGGAACGCGCGCAACTGCTTGCCGAGCGCAATGTCAGCACTGACGCACAGCTTCAAGAGCTGGAATATGAATACATCATCGCGCATACTGGATTGCGCCAAGCCCAGGAAGACCGGGCAGCTTTGGAAATTGAATTCGAACTGGCCGAAGCCCAGTTGGCGCGACGCACACTTCTTGCCCCGGTGGACGGTGTGATCCTCGAACTTTTTCGACGACCGGGTGAATATGCCGAGCGCAACGACTCCGTAGTCAAATTAGGTATTATGGATCCGCAGAGGGTCAGAGTCTTCGCGCGCCTGGGACAATTGGATAGCATTCAGACAGGCACGCGCGTACACGTTCTTCCTGACCCTCCATTTGATGAAAAACTGACTGCGACCATCAGCTTCGTCTCAACCCAGATTGATCCAAGCTCGAGGACAATGGTTGTCGAAGCGACCCTGCCGAACCCCACTCTGGG
>SKWJ01000112.1 GCA_007128995.1 Paracoccaceae bacterium | reverse complement strand
TGGGCGCGCACGTCCATCTGCATGCGCAATGTTCCGCCCGTCTGAGGGGTCTGCGCTGCTGCTTCGGGGGCCGCCAGGCCCAGCAGCCCGTAAGCCGCCGGGGCAGCAACACCAAGGGCCGTCGCGCGGGTCATGAATTCCCGCCGGCTCAGTTTCCCTTCGCGGCATTCGCGTGCATAAAGCCGCGCCGCAGGATGCAAATCCGTAGCCTTGCGTTTGTTGTAAGTCATCATCCAATCTCCCTGTTTTTTTCCGGCCGACCCGGCTTTGAGTGTCGCGCAGCGATCAAAGTCTAACCCCAGATATACCCGACACGACCCGACGAAGTAGCAAAAAACGTCATCTTGTCGTTTTTAACGCCTCATTTCATATGCAACCCTGTCATGTTCTGGGCGCTCCACCTTCAAAATTGTTGCCATTTGAATAGTCGCAAGGTGCTTCGCGCATTTCAAGATGCAGAGACGGGCCTGAATACTGATGCGCGCGCGCAAGGCTTTCGTCAAAGGTGATCCCCAGCCCCGGAGTTTCAGGCGGCACAACATATCCATCTTCAACAGTGATCGCATGATTGATCAGCGGCAGATGGAATTCGCCCCCTGTCCCTATACACTCGATCATCAGAAGATTCGGAATCGAGGCGGCAAGCTGGATATTGGCAGCCCATTCCACTGGCCCAGCATATAGGTGTGGGGCAATCTGCGCGCCGTAGATCTCGGCAATCGCTGCGATTTTCTTCACTTCCCAAATTCCGCCAGCGCGCCCGAGCGCGGGTTGCAGGATATGCGCGGCCCCCGCCCTGAGCACCGCGCCGAACTCAGCTTTCGTCGACAGGCGCTCGCCTGTGGCGATTGGGATACGCACAGCACGTGCGACTTCGGCCATTCCGGGAATATCGTCTGGGGGAATGGGTTCTTCAAACCAGAGCGGCTGATGGCGCTCCATCGCAGCCCCCAACCTGATTGCGCCAGCGGGTGTGAATTGCCCATGCGTTCCCAGCAGGATGTCAGCGCGTGCACCGATCGCGGCGCGTACTGCGGCAAGCATCTGATCACATGTCTCCAAATCACGCATTCCAGGCTGGTGCCCCCCCCGCAGGGTGTAAGGGCCCGCCGGATCAAGCTTCAGGGCCGTGAACCCCTGATCAACCGCAGCGACGGCGCTTTCGGCCGTCATCTCGGGGCTTGTCCAGAAGGCAGCCTTGTCATGGTGAGGTAATGGATAAAGATATGTATAGGCGCGAACCCTCTCGTTCATCCGCCCGCCCAGAAGCGCCCATACGGGCCGGTCGCGCGCTTTTCCAAGAATATCCCAGCACGCGATTTCCATCCCCGAAAACGCCCCCATCACAGTCGGGTCCGGTCGCTGGGTGAAGCCGGAAGAATAGGCGCGGCGGAACATGATCTCGATATTTTCCGGATTTTCGCCCTGCAAATGGCGCGAGAAAACATCAGTGATCACGGCTTTCATGGCCTCTGGCCCGACCGCCGCCGCATAGACTTCGCCATAGCCGACCAATCCGCATTCAGTCGTCAGGCGCACGATGATCCAGTAATGCCCACCCCATCCCGGAGGCGGCGTACCCACAACGAAAATGTCCAGTGCTTCAAGTTTCATGAGGGCGCTGTCCCGAATGCATCGAACAGGATCACGTTGCGCCTCGTGCCGCCTTTCGCCGTATCGGCAATTGCCTCGTTGATCTGGTCAAAAGGGTAGCGCCCGGAGATGAGTTCATCAAGCTTCAGGCGGCCCTGCTGATAAAGTTCAATCAGGCGCGGAATGTCGCGCCGCAAGACCGTCCCACCCATCTTGGAACCGATCAGCCGCTGTTCCTGATAGGCGACCATCATCGGGTTCAAACGCATGAAATCATCATTGCCAGTCATCCCCGCCATGATGATACTGCCACCGACGGCACACAGGCCCAAGGCCTGCTCATAGGCGACCACAGAACCGACCGTCACGAAAACAAATTCTGCCCCGCGCTCATCCGTTGCGGCGCGGACCAGTTGGCGCGCATCCGGGTCAGTCGCAAGGATTGCGTCAGTGGCGCCAAAATCTCGGGCGGCAGCAAGCTTCTCGGGTGCAACATCCAGCGCGATAATCCGGCGCGCACCTGCAATTCGGGCGCCCTGGATCGTGTTCAGACCAACACCGCCAGCCCCGATCACAAGGGCTGTCGCACCAGCCGGCATGCCGGCCGTGTTGAAAACCGCGCCAACCCCTGTGATCACGCCGCAAGCCAGCAACGCTGCGACGTCAAGCGGCATATCCTCGGGCAAGGACGCAAGCTGGCTGGAATGAACGACAACTTTCTCTGCGAATGCGCCTGTATTCATGCCCTGCGTGACCACTGTACCATCTGGAAGGGCAAGAGGCGTTTCAGATGCGCTGGGGTTTTCGCAAGTGACAGGTCTTGCCTGACTGCAACACGCACAGCTCCCGCAGGACCTGATCAGCGTTACCAGAACGGGTTGTCCTATCTTGTAATCCTTCACCCCGGCACCCAGCCCCGAAACATAGCCTGCAGCTTCGTGCCCATAGACCGCAGGCAAGGCCCCGCCCCATGCCCCTTCGATGAAATGCAGATCAGAATGGCAGATGGCGCAGGCCGCGAGTGTGACCTCGATCTGATCTGCACCCGGCGCGGCAAGGGTGACTTCTGTGATCTCGAGAGGAGCGTTAAACGCTGTGCAAAGCGCTGCTTTCATTCAGGGACTATCCGTTCTAAAGGCCAAGCTGGGGGATGACACGACTTTGAAGGCGACGATATGTCAGCTTCGCATGCGCGCGCCCTGCGGGTCAAATGGTGGTTCAAGCGCAATGCGCGCGGGGCGGCGTTTTCCCAGTATTTCGACTTCGAACAGACCCTCTTCGCTGCGCTCGGCAAGGGAAGCGGGAATATAGCCCTGCGCAAGCGAAAGACCAACATGGTGGCCATAGCCGCCCGAGGTGACCCACCCCACCACGCGCCAGTCGCCCTCGACCGCAGGCACCGGGGTTGGCAGATCAGTGCCAGACGCGTCAAAGCGCGCAGGGCCGAAACAATGCGGCATGGAAATCGTACCGTATTCGGTCTCAGTCCGCGCCCAGATCGGTTCATCATGCAATGCATCGGCGCTTTCTGCCTCAATGATGAGGGAAACCCGCCGCAAGCGCGGCCCGCTTTCGCGCTCGCGCAATGCGGCATCACGGCCAATGAAATCGGGTTTGTCATAGGCGACAAAGCGTTCCATAGCCCCTTCCATAACGCCGTAAATGGGCCTGAGTTCGGCAAACCATGTCGGAAAGTTCTTCTCGAAGCGCATCGACAGTAGCGCGCGCATCCCGAAATCGCGGATGCCATGGGTGGCCCCTGCCTCTTTGATCGCAGAATAGACGCGGCGCTGATATTCAGGGGCCATCCAGATTTCATAGCCCAGATCGCCGGTATAGGTGATGCGGTTGACCATGCAGGGCGCACCGGCCACGTCCATCTCGCGGTGGTCCATGAAACGAAAGGCCGCGTTGGACACATCTTGATCGACCAGCAATGCCAGCACATCACGCGATCTGGGGCCAGCAATGGAAAGCCCCATCAACCCCATGCCAAGCGCGCGGATCTGAACACTGCCATCTGTTGGCAGATTTTGCTCGAACCAGCGCAAATGATATTTGGTGGCCGCCAGCGACCCCCAGATCCTGAAATGTTCAGGTGCTGCGCGGGCAATGGTGAAATCGCCGATCAGCTTGCCGTCGTGATTCAGCATCGGTGACAGGACGATCCGGCCCAGCTTGGGCAGGCGGTTGGTCATCAGCCGATCCAAAAATGCTTCTGCCCCTGCCCCTGTGACTTCATATTTCGCAAAATTAGCGATTTCAGTGACACCGACCGCTTGACGCACCGCCTGCACTTCTGCGCCGACATGTTCAAAATCATTCGAGCGGTGGAAGGACAGCACATCCTGCGCCTCATCCACCGAAGGTGCAAACCAAAGCGGCGTCTCTAGCCCCCAAGTGTCACCCATCACCGCATGATTGTCGCGCAGCATAAGATCATACAGAGGGGTGGTCAGATGCGGGCGGGCGGCGGGAAGTTCCTCATTCGGGAAGCGGATCGAGAAACGGCGCGAATAGTTTTCGCGCACCTTTGCATTGGTGTAGCGCAAACTGGCCCAGTCACCAAAGCGCGCCACATCCATGCCGAACACGTCATGGCCCGGATCGCCCGTGGTCATCCAGTTGGCCAGCACCATCCCGACGCCGCCACCCTGAGAGAACCCCGCCATGACGGCACAGGCTGACCAGTAATTGGTCAGCCCCTGAACCGGTCCGACCAATGGGTTGCCATCGGGCGCGAAAGTGAAGGGACCGTTGATGATCTGCTTGATGCCGGCGCGTTCATAGGGGGGGAAATGGCGGAACCCCACTTCGAGCGAGGGCGCAAGCCGGTCGATATCGGGTTGCAGCAACTCATGCCCGAAATCCCATGGCGTGGTAACGGGTGACCACGGTTTGCAGGCTTTTTCATAAGTGCCCAGCAGGATTCCTTTGCCTTCCTGCCGGGTGTAGATTTCACCCTTGAAATCGATCACATGGATCAGCTCGCGGCCCATCGTCTCGTTGAACTCGATCACCTCGGGCATGGGTTCGGTCAGCAAATACATATGCTCCATCGCCAGAACCGGCAGTTCCAACCCGACCATGCGCCCCAGTTCCCGCGCCCAAAGTCCTCCGGCATTGACCACATGTTCACACCGATAGGTGCCATTTTGCGTGATGACATTCCATGTGCCATCCGGATCTTGGGTCAATTCCTTGACCGGATTGCGCAGATCAATCTTCGCGCCCAGCATTCGGGCGGCTTTGGCATAGGCGTGCGTCGTGCCCGAGGGGTCCAGATGCCCTTCAACCGGATCCCAGAGCGCGCCGACGAAATGGCTCTCATCCATCAGCGGGAACATGGCCTTGGCCTCTGATGGGGTGATGATCTCGGTTTCCATGCCCAGATAGCGGCCGCGCGCATGCGCCATGCGCAGGAAATCCAGCCGCTCGGCGCTGTCGGCCATCTGCACCCCGCCCACCAGATGCAAGCCACAGGACTGGCCGGTCATCTTCTCCAACTCATCATAAAGCGAGATGGTGTAAGCCTGCAGACGGGCCACATTCGGGTCGCCATTGAGCGTATGAAAACCGCCTGCCGCGTGCCATGTGGACCCTGACGTGAGTTCCGAACGCTCGACCAGAAGCACATCTGTCCACCCTGCCTTTGCAAGATGATAGAGGACAGAACAGCCGACAACTCCGCCGCCGATGACGATGGCACGATAGGTCTGGGTCATTGTGATCCCTCGGAATGAGATTGAAAAAACGGTTTCGCGCCAAGCCGCCCCAACGCCAAGGCCAGCGCCTCGCGCACTGCGACAGGTGTGGCACGCGCCGTGATGTAAGGCAGACCGGGACGCAACCCCGTCCAGCCTGTCACGACAAGGGCACGTGCCGCAGGCTCATGCTCTTTTGCCAATGCCCAGGAACGACAGTCAATGGCTGCAAAATCTGCCGATCCATCTGCGACTGCGCGGATCGACGTCCGATGCGACCCTGTCACAAGCGCATCAGCGGCAAGATCCGGAAGGCCCATGTCCTGCGCCAGCGCAATGCATCCCGAAAGCGAATCGGGTCCATTCACCGCTGCGCGCAGCCCCGTCATTTCTGCCGGCAGGCTTGGTCCCTCATGATCGGGAACAGGGCAGTGCACACCCTGACGCATCACGATGGCAGACCGATACCTTACGCCATCACCGCCCGGAACGTCATCATAGAGCGGTTGTGCCAGCACATGCACAAAACCGGCAAGACCAGCGCAGAGCGGACCCCAGCAGGTCTGGGAAAAAACCAATCCTGGTTCTCGCCACAGCGCGTGCAGTGCTTCGCCACTGTCAGGACGGCATAAGCTGTCAGGCAAGCCGGGAACATATCCACGCAGGCGCTTATAGAACTGATCAACCTGCAAACGTGTTTCGGGCCAGTCATACATGGGCAGAATGGCGAACTGGTTCATGCGATGCGTCCGGTCAACGTGATCGGCGCAGAGGGGGGATGGGCGTCATCACGCTTTGGCCCCGGGGTCTGATGCAGGACCGGGTGGACAACTGGCTCTTTGGGCACAATGGCATGCGCGTGGAACAATTCCCAGTAATTGCGGAAAACGTAGCCCCGGTTCAGCGCCTGCCAATGATCACGCCGCTGCATGTAAAGACGCGGCAATTCATACCATGGGACCTTCGGCTGCTGATGATGCACGATATGCAGGTTGTTGTTCAGAAACAGCCAGGACAGCGGTGAACGCTCGACAATGATCGTGCGCCCTTCCGGCAGATCGTGCCAGCGGTGTTCAGCGAAAGTCCGGATCGCGATCAGCGACAGGGACGGCCAGACAACCGCAACAAGATACAGCCAGAATGGCATACCTGCCACCCAGAGCACGCCAAGCACAGGCCCGAGTCCGGCCAGGTGCAACAACCAGGCGCGCCGGACACCCCGGTCATGCGCCATGGCGCGCCGCGCCTCCTGATGCAGAAACCCGGCCGCCCCAAGCACCGGACCAAGGACCATACGCCCGATCATGGTGTTGTTGACGATCAAGACCCGCTGAAACCACCGTGGCATGCAATCATGCATCCATCTTGCCTTGTAATAGCTTTCCGGGTCTTCCAGCGGATCAGTCAGCCGCGCGTCCCGATGATGGGCAAGATGGGTCGCCTTGTAACGCCGGTAAGGATAGAGCAGCGAAAGCGGCAGTGCCACCAGCGCTTCATTCACGCGCCGGTTGCGCGTGGGATGCCCGTGCAGATTTTCATGTACGAGCGACGAATGCAGCGCTGACATAAGCGCCATGATCACAAGTGCCAGCCCCGGATAGGATGGCCAGATAGCAAGTAAAGCCAGCGCCCATAGCCCATAGCAGAAAAACGTCAGTGCAAGTGTCGGCCATTCGATCTGGCGCACGCAATATCCCTCTTGAAGAAACCCCCGAGACCCTGCCGTCAATGCAACGATCTCGCAATATGAGTGTTCTCTTCACATTCCAAGACGATTGCAGAGTTTAAGAAAATATGTCTACTTTACTAAACATTTGTCTAAGAGCATCATCATGCGAAAGAGAGAGTCCTCAGCCTTGTTTCGCTCACGGCTGATTTATCTGCTGTCACAATCCGGGCTCACTCAGTCGAGTTTTGCGGCCGCGATCGGTATTGACCGATCTGCGCTGTCACAGCTTCTGAACGGGCCAGACCCACGCCTTCCCCGGGCCGAGACGCTGCTCTCCATCGCGGCAAGATTTCAGGTATCGACAGACTGGCTTCTCGGGCTGTCAGAGGACACGGGCGCGGCCACGCAGAGTTTCGACGCTGTCGAAACCGAAGCTGCCCTGGATGAGGAAAGCCGAACCGCGATGGAGCGATGGCACGAAGAGGCAACAGGACAGAAGATCCGGTATGTCCCCGCTCTGTTACCCGACCTGATGCGCACGCCAGAGATCATCAGTTTTCAGGCGCAGTCCTCCGAGCAGGAAAAGCGCCGCCTGCAGGCGCAGACGCAGCGCAGACTGCGCCTTTCGCGCGTGCCTGAGGCCGATATTGAGATGTGCATGCCGCTGCAAAGCTTTGAGATATTCGCCTGCGGGGCCGGGGTCTGGAATGGGCTGCCCGTCGCAGCGCGACAGCGCCAGCTGGACCAGATCGTCCGCACAGTTGATGAACTCTATCCCGCCTTCCGCATGTATCTCTTTGACGGGCGCAAACGGTTTGCCCCCCCCATGACGCTTTTCGGGTACACGCGCGCGGCAGTCTATGCAGGCGAGGTGTATCTGCTGATCCGATCGAAACGCCTGATCCGGGAACTGGCGCTGGGTTTTGATGGGCATATCCGCGCCGCAGAGGTGCATGCGCATGAGGCGGCAGACTGGGTGCGCAAATTGCGGGCGGTCTGAACCCATCTCAAAGCAAGGGTTGGCCTGATCGGCAGAGGACCAAGGCCGAGCGCCCTCTCAGGGAAATCAACGCATCCCGGCGTGTCAAAGCGCGGCTTCGCGGCCGTGTGCGCGCTCCGGTGACAGTCTCAAAGTCTCCCCTCGTTCCCCCAACACACCAGTGCTGCCGACAACACTCCGCTTGTCGACAACCAACGGCGCTCGCTAGCATTGCATCGGACCGGCTGCAACGGAGACCTGTATGGAACTGCCCCCAACGGAACGGCGTCGACGAACTGGTGGGCGCGGCGGCAATGCGCGCCGCTCAGATGGGTTTCGGCTGGATCAAATGCCATGGCATGTGCCGGTCAACACCGATCATCCGACAGAACCCTTGACGCCCGAGGGTGTTGAAGCGATCCACAGGGCGGCGCTGCAAATCCTTTCTGAAATCGGCGTCGAATTTCTGAATGATGAAGCGCTTGATCTGTTCCGGAAGGCAGGATGCATTGTCACCGACAAGAATGTCCGCATGGATGCCGATTTCGTGGAAGAGATGCTCGCCCGTGCGCCTGGTGCATTCACCATAACGCCCCGCAACCCCGAACGTGCCGTCCGTATTGGCGATTTGCATCTGGCATTCGTGAATGTTTCGTCCCCGCCCTCCAGTTGGGACATGCTGCGCGGCAAACGCACTGGTGACTTTCAGACCTTCCGCGAGTTCCTGATGTTGACGCAGGCGTTCAACTGTATCCATGTCGCTGGCGGTTATCCGGTCGAACCGGTCGATATTCACCCTTCGGTGCGTCATCTTGATTGCATCATGGAAAAACTGGTGCTGACGGACAAGGTCGTGCATTGCTACAGCCTTGGGCGCGAGCGGGTCGAGGATGCAATGGAGATGGTGCGCCTTGCGGCGGGGCTTACCCATGCCGAATTTGACGCCGCACCGCGCATGTATACGAACATCAATTCCGTTTCTCCGTTGCGTCATGACTTCCCGATGATCGACGGCGCGCTTCGACTGGCCCGGCGCGGGCAGCCTGTCGTCGTGACGCCATTCACTTTGGCGGGCGCAATGGCCCCGATCACGCTGGCAGGTGCTGTTGCGCAATCAATCGCCGAAGCCCTTTGCGCGATTGCGCTTCTGCAATATGCAGCGCCGGGCTCACCGGTAGTGATCGGGACATTCACATCCAATGTCGATATGCGTTCGGGTGCGCCCGCTTTCGGAACGCCGGAATACATGCGCGCAACGCAGATGACTGGCCAGCTTGCACGACGATACGGATTGCCGCTGCGCTCTTCCGGTGTCTGTACCGCGAACATACCCGATGCCCAGGCCATGTGGGAAACCTGCAACAGCCTGTGGGCAGCTGTTCAGTCAGGCTCGAATCTCGTTTACCACGCAGCCGGATGGTTAGAAGGTGGCTTGATCGCAAGCCCGGAAAAATTTGTCATGGATTGCGAAATGCTGCAGATGATACAGCGCTATTTCGAAGATATCCTGCTTGACACCGGACCAGACGCGCTGGCTGTGGATGCTATCCGC
>SKWJ01000125.1 GCA_007128995.1 Paracoccaceae bacterium | reverse complement strand
CCCCCTTGCACCAGCGCGCCCTGTCAGAGACCTGCCGCCCCGAAAGACTGTCCCGTCTCAGCCGTCGAGAGGACGACATGGCGCGCACGTCCCACGATCAGCGGATCAGGGGATTTCACGATAGCAGGGTCCTTGCCCGGATAGTCGAGCGTAGAGAGAAAGTACTTCATGCATTCCAGCCGTGCGCGCTTCTTGTCCTTCGACTTGATAACGGTCCAGGGGGCGTCGGCGGTATCGGTATGGAAGAACATCGCTTCCTTCGCGGCGGTATATTCATCCCATTTGTCAAGCGAGGCCTTGTCGATGGGCGAAAGCTTCCAGCGCTTGAGCGGGTCCGTTTCGCGGGACTTGAACCTGCGCCGCTGTTCTTCCGGCGTGACCGAGAACCAGAATTTGTACATCCGTATCCCGGACCGGACAAGCATCCGCTCGAATTCCGGGGCCTGCCGCATGAATTCAAGGTAATCCGTCGGGGTGCAAAAGCCCATCACGCGCTCCACCCCGGCCCTGTTATACCAGGAGCGGTCAAAAAAGACCATCTCGCCAGAGGTCGGAAGATGTTCGATATAACGCTGGAAATACCATTGCCCCAGTTCTTTCTCGGATGGCTTGTTCAGGGCCACCACGCGCGCGAATCGCGGATTGAGATGTTCGTTGAACCGCTTGATCGTTCCGCCCTTGCCAGCCGCGTCGCGACCTTCGAACAGGATGACGAAACGTTGCCCGGTTTCCAGCGCCCATTTCTGCACCTTCAGCAATTCGGCCTGCAACAGCGCCTTTTCCGCCTCATAGACCTTGCGCGCCATCTTGTATCTGTAGGGGTATCGGTCGGACTCGAAGGCCTGAAGAATGTCTTCATGGGTCAATTCCCGTTCCGCCGAGGATGTTGCGTCCCCCTGCGCCGACTGTGTGGGGCGGGTGCGAGGGGACGAGGCGACGGCTTCGGCTGGTTCCAGTGCAACGTCTGGCGCGCCTTCTGCGACAGTGTGATCAAAGGTCGGAAGGGTCGCATCAGAAGCTCTGGTCATATCGGAATCCTTGCTGAGATTGGCACCGTTTGTCACAGTTCTGTTACCTTTGTTCGAGCGTCGAGTCTTTGATACGGATCAACCTGAGGCGATAGTTGACCAATCCAGAAAGCAGAAGTCGCCCGTGACGTGCCCGATTGACGCCAAAAGTGGCGCGCGTGTTGCGACAGCGGACAGCTGTCAGAATTTTCTTGTCAAAGCTTGGGTCGCAGGTCTTTCTGGCTTATGAAATCTGAAGATGCCGAAAATACGGAGACGATCATGCGCAAGACGCTCTTGCGGCTGGACGGAGTGTCCAAGGCCTATCCTGGCGTGCTTGCCAATGATGATATCTCCTTCGAGATTGGCATCGGCCAGATGCATGCGCTGCTGGGCGAAAACGGGGCCGGGAAATCCACCCTTGTCAAGATGATCTATGGGCTGGTGCAGCCTGACAAGGGCCAGATGACGCTGCATGGCCAGCCCTTTGCCCCGGCGCAGCCCTCAGACGCCCGGCAAAACGGGGTTGCCATGGTGTTTCAGCATTTCAGTCTGTTCGATGCCCTGGACGTGGCCGAAAATGTGGCGCTGGGAATGGAAAACCCGCCCCCGCTGCGCGATCTTGCCCGCCGTATCAGCACAGTGTCACAAGATTATGGGCTGCCACTCGACCCGTCCCGACTGGTCGGAGAGCTTTCAGCGGGCGAACGCCAGCGCGTCGAGATCATCCGCTGCCTGTTACAGGACCCCAAACTTCTGATCATGGATGAACCGACATCTGTCCTGACCCCGCAGGAAGTCGAGATCCTGTTCCGGACCCTGCGCCAGTTGTCCTCCGAAGGAACGGCGATCCTGTATATCTCGCACAAGCTGGAAGAGATCCGCAGCCTGTGCGACGAAGCAACAATCCTGCGCGGTGGGCGCAAGGTCGCCACATGTGATCCGCGCCAGAAATCGGCCCGCGAACTGGCAGAACTGATGGTGGGTCAGGTGCTGACCCCACCGGAACGGCCCTCGAAGCCCAAGGGCAAGGTGCTGTTGCAGGTGGACAAGCTCTCGCTGAAATCCAACAATCCGTTCGGCACGTCGCTGAAGGAAATCTCGTTCAACCTTCACGCGGGCGAAGTTCTGGGGATTGCCGGGGTCGCCGGCAATGGGCAGGATGAATTGCTGCTGGTGCTTTCGGGCGAAGTGCCGACCCCAAGCGCGCAGGTGCGCCTGAGGGATGAGGCCATAGGCCATCTTGGCCCCAATGCGCGGCGCAAGCGCGGGCTTGCCTCGGCCCCGGAAGAGCGTCTGGGCCATGCCGCCGCGCCAGAGATGAGCCTGACCCAGAATGCCTTGCTGTCAGGTGCGCTTGCCAAGGGACTTGCGCAGGGCGGGTTTATCGACTGGGGGCGCACCGAACGTTTTGCGCGCGATATCATCAAACGGTTTGATGTGCGCACACCCGGACCGCATGTTCTGGCGCGCGCGCTGTCGGGCGGGAATTTGCAGAAATTTGTCATTGGCCGCGAAATCGAACTCAGGCCCGATGTGATTGTCGTCAATCAGCCAACATGGGGGGTTGATGCCTCTGCTGCGGCTTTCATCCGTCAGGCCCTGCTGGATCTGGCCAGCGCCGGTGCGGGGGTGCTGGTGATTTCGCAGGATCTGGACGAATTGCTGGAAGTGGCCGACAGTTTTGCCGCGCTGAACGAAGGGCGGCTGACCGCTGTGCGCCCGGCCAAGGGGCTGACTGTGGAAGAAATCGGCCTGATGATGGGGGGCGCGCATGACCTGACCCCAGTGCAGGAAGGTGCTGCATGATCCGGCTGGAACGTCGCAAGGAACCCTCGAAGTTCTGGCGCATCGCGAACCCGTTTCTGGCTGTCGTTCTGACCATGCTGGCAGGCGGGGCAATGTTCGCAGCTCTGGGCAAGGACCCGGTCGCCGCGATCCGGCTGATTTTCTTCGATCCCATCTTCTCGCAGACATTCGGCAGCTATTCGCGGCCGCAACTTCTGATCAAGTCTGCGCCGCTTATCCTGATTGCGATTGGTCTGGCGATCGGGTTCAAGGCCAATATCTGGAATATCGGGGCAGAAGGGCAATATATCATCGGCGCGCTGTTCGGTGCGGGCGTTGCGCTTGCCTTCTTTCCCGCGCCAGGATGGTACATCTTTCCGCTGATGGTCATGGCCGGCGCATTTGGCGGCTTTCTCTGGGCGATGATCCCGGCGATTCTGAAGACCCGCTTCAACACCAATGAGATCCTTGTCTCCCTGCTGCTGGTCTATGTGGCGGAACGTATACTTGCGGCCATGGCGCTGGGGCTGATGCGCAACCCCGATATTCCCGGTTTTCCCGGATCACGCGATCTGCGCCGCTATGAGGCGGCACATAATGCCGAACTGATTGCCAATACTGGCATTCACTGGGGTGTCGTTGCAGCCCTGATCGCCGTGATCTTTGCCTATGTGATGATGACCCGTCACATGCTGGGCTATCAGGTCCAGCTTGCCGGGCAAGCACCCCGCGCGGCCCGTTTCGGGGGCGTTTCACCGGCGCGGCTGGTGGTGATATGCCTTGGCATCTCAGGCGCTCTGGCAGGGCTAGCAGGCATGTTCGAAGTGTCGGGGCCGGGGGGGCAGGTCCGGATCGAATTTGCCAGCGGGTACGGGTTCACGGCGATCATCGTGGCGTTTCTGGGACGGCTGAACCCGTTCGGCATTGTGCTGGCCGGTCTGCTGCTGGGGCTGACCTATATTGGCGGCGAGCTGTCGCAGATGATTCTGCAACTGCCCGGCGCTGCGATTCAGGTGTTTCAGGGGATGTTGTTGTTCTTTCTGCTGGCGCTGGATTTTCAGACGAATTATCGCCTGCGGCTGACAAGAGGGATGCGGATATGATCCTTGGCTCCATCAACCCCGCGGTGCTGCTGGCCGCGCTTATGGTCGCGGCCACGCCGATCCTGCTGGCGGCGATTGGCGAATTGGTGGTGGAAAAGGCGGGCGTGCTGAACCTCGGGGTTGAGGGCATGATGATCATGGGGGCCTGTATCGGGTTCATCGTGGCCGTCAACACCGGCAGCCCCCTGATCGGGTTCCTTGGCGCGGCACTGGGCGGCATGGCGCTGTCATTGCTGTTTGCGCTGCTGACACAGGCGCTGATGACCAATCAGGTCGCGTCAGGCCTTGCACTGACGCTGTTCGGCCTGGGGCTGACCGCGCTTCTGGGCCAGTCCTATGTCGGGATCACCCCCCCCCGCACGCCGAAGCTGGACCTTGGGCCTTTGTCAGATATCCCGTTTCTGGGTCGGGCGCTTTTTACCCATGACATCGTCGTATATCTGAGCATTGCGCTGGTTGCCGCTGTCTGGTGGTTCCTGAAATACAGCCGCGCAGGCATGATCCTGCGCGCAGTGGGCGAAAACCATGATGCGGCGCATGCCCTTGGCTATCATGTCAAGCGGGTCCGGGTGCTTGCAATCATGTTCGGCGGGGCCTGTGCGGGGCTGGGCGGCGCCTATCTGTCGCTGATCAGGGTGCCGCAATGGACCGAAGGCATGACCGTTGGCGCGGGCTGGATTGCACTTGCGCTGGTCGTCTTTGCCAGCTGGCGACCGTGGCGCGCCCTTGCGGGTGCATATCTCTTTGGCGGGGTGGTTGTCTTGCAACTGAATTTGCAGGCGGCAGGCGTCAAGATACCTGTCGAGTACTTGTCAATGTCGCCCTACCTGATAACCATCTTCGTGCTTGTACTGATTTCTTCCGGCAAGGCGCGCGGGTCGCTTAATGCGCCCGGCTCGCTGAACCGGCCATTCCATGCCTCGAACTGAGGCCAATTGTTGCAACCAGGGAGACAGACCCCATGAAAAAACTGCTGACTGCCGCCGCCTTGAGCGCGGCGCTTGCCACCCCCGCGCTGGCAGAGACAACCAAAGTCGGTTTCATCTATATCGGTCCGGTCGGCGATTTCGGATGGACCGCCGGGCATGACCGCGCGCGCCAGGAATTGCAGGATCATTTCGGCGATGCGGTCGAAACCTCGATCGTTGAAAATGTCGACTACGGCGCAGATGCCGAGCGCGTGATGACCCAGATGGCGATTTCGGGCACGGATGTCATTTTTGCCGCATCCTTCGGATATGGTCCCGATGTCAACGCCGTGGCGGGGCGTTTCCCCGATGTCGCATTCCAGCACGCGACAGGATATATTCAGGAACATCCGAATATCTCTCTCTATGATGCCCGCTTCTATGAAGGACGCGCTGTTCTGGGCCATATTGCCGGCAAGATGACCGAGACCAACACCATCGGTTATATCGCCTCGTACCCGATCCCGGCAGTTGTCTCGGGGATCAACTCGGCCTTCCTGCATGCGCGCGCGGTCAATCCCGATGTCAACTTCCGGATCATCTGGACCTATTCATGGTTTGATCCGGCGCTTGAGGCCGATGCGGCTGAAACACTGATCGAACAGGGCGCGGATGTGATCATGCAGCATACCGACTCTACCGCCGCAGTGCGCGTGGCGGAAGATGCGGGCGTGATGGCCTTTGGTCAGGCAAGCGACATGACCCAGTTCGGCCCGACCGCACATCTGAGCGCGATCGTGGATCGCTGGGCGCCCTATTACATCAGCCGGATTCAGGCAGTTAAGGATGGCACATGGGAAGCGCAGAATTCCTGGATGGGCTTTGCTGACGGAATCATCGAAATGGCGCCTTGGAATGACCGCATTCCGGCCGACCTTCAGGCCGAAGCCGACAACCTGATCGCTGCTATTGCTGCGGGTGAATATCATCCCTTCACTGGCCCGATCAACCGGCAGGACGGAACCGCCTGGCTGGCCGAGGGAGAAACCGCACCTGATGCAGATCTGGCGACAATGAACTTCTATGTCGAAGGGATCACGCAGGAACTGCCGAACTGAGATCCGGCACTAAACGCTTCCAACCCCCGGCCTGTCGCCGGGGGTTTTTTACTGCACGATCAAGCTGGGCTTAGCCTGATGGGCACAGAACGCTCAGCGATAGACATTCACCTCGCCCGGAAAGGCGCGGCTTTTTACCTCTTCGGCATAGTCGGAGACAGCGCGTTCGATCGCCGGCCCAAGATCACCATAGGTCTTGACGAATTTCGGGACCGAGGGATTCAGTCCCAGCATATCTTCGAGCACAAGGATCTGTCCGTCGCAATTGCGGGACGCGCCGATGCCGATGGTGGGAATCTCGACTGCGGCAGTGATCCGGTTTGCGAGATCCTCGACCACGCCCTCTACCACCAACGCGAAGGCGCCAGCCTCGGCCACGGCGATGGCATCGTCTATATGGGTCTGCCAAGCAGCCTCGTTACGTCCCTGCACCTTGAACCCACCCATGGTGTTCACCGATTGCGGGGTCAGCCCGACATGGGCCATGACCGGAATGCCGCGTTCGGAGAGAAAGCGGATCGTCTCGGCCATGCGCGCGCCGCCTTCCAGCTTGACCGCGCCACAGGCGGTTTCCTTCATGATCTGCGCAGCATTGCGGAAGGCCATATTGGGCGATTCCTCGTATGTGCCGAAAGGCATGTCGACGACGACAAGCGCGCGGCGTGTGCCGCGCACTACGGCCCGGCCATGCATGATCATCAACTCCAACGGCACGCCGATGGTGCTGTCCATGCCATGCATGACCATGCCAAGGGAATCGCCCACCAGAATGAAATCCGCGTATTTGTCCACGATGGCGGCTGTATGCGCGTGATATGATGTCAATGAGACGATCGGTTCGCCGCCCTTGCGGGCCCGGATCTGGGGGGCGGTGATACGGCGGATGGGGGCTTGGGCGCTCATGTTTCCTCCTGTGCTGGGTGGACGACACGGTTGTCGATTAGAAAAACCTTGCCGAACGAAACTGCAAGCAGGATCACGGCAGGGCGGGCAAGGGGACCGGAGATTGTCTCGAGCGTGGTTGCGTCGCGAATATCAACCGATTGTACGCGCGCGCGGGGTTCAGCCTCGAGCGTGGCGCGGACATGAGAGCGCAGGCGCGAGGCGGTGATGCCAGTGGGGGCCATCGCCTCGGCCTCATCCAGGGCGCGTGCAAGGATCGGGGCCGCCGCGCGGTCTTGCGGGGTCAGACGCACATTGCGCGAGGACATGGCCAGCCCATCTGCTTCGCGCTTGATTGGTGCGCCGATGATCTCGATCCCCATATCCAGATCGCGGACCATAGTCCGGATCACGGCGAGTTGCTGATAATCCTTCTGGCCAAAAACGGCGGCATCCGGGCGGGTG
Source organism: Paracoccaceae bacterium (assembly GCA_007128995.1). Taxonomy (GTDB): domain Bacteria; phylum Pseudomonadota; class Alphaproteobacteria; order Rhodobacterales; family Rhodobacteraceae; genus Roseinatronobacter. The sequence goes on along the minus strand of SKWJ01000125.1, from coordinate 2,239 downwards.
ATGTTGAACAATTTGGTCACGACCGTGGCCACACCCCGAAAATGGCCCGGCCGCAGCTTGCCGATCAGGGTTTTTGCAAGCTCGGTCGTCTCGACGATGGTCTGCGCATTCGGGCTGTAGACTTCGGTCGCCTCGGGGGCAAAGACGGCATCCACACCCTCTGCGCGCAGCAGATCGAAATCGCGGGCCTCATCGCGCGGGTAGCTGTCGAAGTCCTCATTCGGGCCGAACTGGGTCGGATTGACAAAGATTGATGCCACAACGCGCCCGTCGGCACCGGCGCGTTCCCTGCCCAGCCGCATGAGCGACAAATGCCCCTCATGCAAAAACCCCATAGTTGGCACCAGCACAACCGGCGCGCCCGAGGCGCGGAATGCCGCGATTGTGGACCGGATCGCGGCTTTGCTGCGGCAGACCTGCATCTGCATCCCCTTTTCAGATGTCATGCGGGTTCTATGCGCGGGTTCCGGGGCCGGTCAATGCCCCAAAAGCGTCAGACCCAGCGCGCAAAAGGCGGCAGGCTCATGAGCACGGCATCCGGATCATGCCCGGTCTGAAGCCCGAATTTTGTCCCGCGGTCATAGACAAGGTTGTATTCGGCATAAAGACCGCGATGCACCAGCTGAACCTCCTTGTCGGCCTCGGACCATGTCAGCAGACGGCGACGCTCGACCTGCGCGAGAAACGCAGGCAAGAAGGCACGGCCCACATCCTGGGTGAAGGCAAAATCGGCCTCCCAGTCGTCCGTGCAGTGATCATCATAGAAAATGCCACCAACGCCGCGCGCACGCTTGCGGTGGGGGATGAAGAAATACTCATCCGCCCAAGCCTTGTAGCGCGGGTAAAGTGTTTCGCCATGCGGGTCGCAATGACGCTTCAGCGTGGCGTGGAAATCGGCGGTATCTTCGGGATATTCGATGCAGGGATTGAGGTCAGACCCGCCGCCGAACCACCATCCGCCCGGTGTCCAGAACATGCGTGTGTTCATGTGCACAGCGGGTACATGCGGGTTCTGCATATGCGCCACAAGTGAAATGCCACTGGCCCAGAAGCGCGGATCTGCATCCAGACCGGGTATTTCCTTGCGCGCCGTCAACGAACGCTGGGCCTGTTCGCCCAGCGGACCATAGACCTCTGACACATTGACGCCGACCTTCTCGAACACGCGCCCGCCCCGCATCACGCTCATCAGGCCACCGCCCGCATCTTCGCCGTCCGGGCCGTGGCGCTCTGTCGCGCGCAGTTCAAAGCGCCCGGCGTCCCGGTCAGCCAGTGGCCCCTTGTCATGGCTATCTTCCACGGCCTCGAAACTGGCCACGATCTCATCGCGCAGGCTGCGGAACCAGGCCGCCGCGCGGCGCTTGCGGTCAGTGAAGTCATCGGTCATGGGCAGGCTCCTTCGGCACTTTGTCCAGATGTGGCATGACAGGGCAAAAGTGACAAGCTGCGTTTACAGGTCGCTCAGAAGCGCATGATGCCGCGCCAGATAGGCTGCACGGGTTTCGGCGGGCGGACGCAGATGGAGCGACAGACTGTGCAGCAATGTCCGGTCCGCGCGGCCAAAGAAACGGTCGGCCTCGGCTTCGGCAAAGCCGGCGATCGTCGTGGCTTCCAGCCAGGCAGACAGCCGGTCAGCGGCCTTGATGCGCTTCTTGACCGCGTCTGGCAGGCGCGCGGGCAATCCGAAGCGGATATGGATGGCCGCGCTTAACCGATCATCCAGCGCGCCGTAATCCGGGCCGATCGCGGCTTTCACGGGGGATATCATATCGCCAATCACATATTCGGGGGCATCATGCAGCAGGGCAGCCAATTGCCAGCGCGGTTCTGGCCGGGGCGACATGGCGGTGAAGATCTGCTCGACCAGCAGCGAATGTTCGGCCACGGAATAGGGCCAGTCACCGCGCGTCTGGCCATTCCAGCGCGCGACAAAAGCCAGCCCATGGGCGATATCCTCGATTTCGATATCGACCGGGGTGGGATCCAGCAGGTCCAGCCTGCGGCCGGAGAGCATGCGTTGCCATGCGCGTTTGGGGGGCATTGGGGCCTCTCGTGTTTTGCCTTTCGTAGCGGGCTGGCGCGGGCTGGGCAAGCCGCGACAAAGCCTGCGATCATGGCAATCGCGCAGGGCAGCATAAGGTGTCACAACGGGAAAATCTGTCCGCTGCGTCGTCAGTATGACAGAAAAAGCGCCGCCCGGCGGCAAACCGGGCGGCGCTGGAGGGCGCAAAGATTTTGG
>SKWJ01000197.1 GCA_007128995.1 Paracoccaceae bacterium | reverse complement strand
TAAGTCGGCCATTTGCATCAGCGTAAAGCTGGGCGTAATCACCAATATTTACCGAAATTCGTGCATGATAGTCAGGGTCATAAGGGCCATCTGGCGGCACCGCAGAGCGGCCTGCATAAGCGAAATACCCCGGTTCCTTGACTTCTGGCAGGAAAATGTCTGGATGAGTTTTCAGCCAATTGAATACAGCCGTTGTCCCAGCCTTCGGTGCGCCGACGACGAAAAAATCGGGCGAAAAATCATACGTTATACTCATTTGGTCTAAATCCTCCCCCTTGGTTTTGCACAGTTTGCATCCCCTGCCGCTCGATGCCCGTGGAGTGTCCTTTTCGGGCCTCTTCCAGCCTGTCACCGCCACCCTGCTGCCTGTTGCGGGGCGGCCAGATCAGGGCGCGCCATGGCAAATGCCAGTGTGGCCTCGATATACCCTGCAACGGAGCCGCAATCGAAGCGCTGCCCCTCGAAATGATAGCCGTTCAGCGGCGTGGTCGCCAGATCCGCAGCGATGGCGTCGGTCAACTGAATCTCTCCGCCCGCGCCTGCAGCTACCCCTTGCAGGCGCGCCATGACCGAAGGTTGCAGGATATAGCGTCCGACCACAGCCTGCGTTGAGGGCGCGTCCTGCGGTGCGGGCTTTTCGACCATACCGCGCGCGCGGACCGTGCGCCCGAACCGGTGCTCGATATCCAGAACCCCATACGATGATGTGGCTGCGCGCGGCACGTCCATCGTCGCAACCATATTGCCGCCGATCTCGGCATGGGCCGCGACCATCTGTTGCAGACAGGGGGTATCCGCGCGGATCAGGTCATCGGGCAACAGTACGGCGAAGGGTTCACTTCCCACCAGCCGCGCCGCGAGCCGGACCGCATGGCCCAGCCCCAGCGGCTGCGCCTGCCGCACGAAGCTGTGTTGTCCTTCGGGCATGTTGGACGCGCGCAGCTCGGCCAGAAGCCTGTCTTTGCCTGCGGCGGCAAGCGTGTGTTCAAGACCGGGACTGGTATCGAAATACGCCTCCAGCGCGGCCTTGCCGGGCGAGGTGATGAAGATGAATTCCTCGATCCCGGCTGCGCGGGCCTCATCGACGGCATATTGAATCAGCGGGCGGTCGATCAGGGGCAGCATTTCCTTTGGCACAGTCTTGGTTGCAGGCAGAAAGCGGGTGCCAAGACCTGCCACGGGGAAAATGGCTTTGCGGATATGGGTCATTTCATATGTCCTTTGATGAAGGGGTCAGTATGCGCCGCGGCCAGAAATAACGGCACGGAAGGTCATGGCGATCAGCAGCATGTCCAGCAGCACGGAACGCGAGCGGGCATAAGCCAGATCCATGTCGATCATGCGATCGAACCCGATTTCAGCCCGGCCAGAGACCTGCCATACCCCGGTCAAGCCCGGTTTGACGGCCAGTCGCCCCAAGGCGCGGGCAGGATAGGCTGCGACTTCTTCGGGCAGGGCCGGACGCGGCCCGACAATCGACATCTCGCCGCGCAGCACGTTCAGAATTTGCGGCAGCTCGTCGATGGAGAAGCGGCGCAGGAACTGTCCGACGCGCGTGATGCGCGGGTCATTGCGTGATTTGAAGCAAATCCCCGCGCGGTCGGATTGCGCCAGAAGGTCGGCGCGGCGGGCCTCGGCGTCCAGATACATCGAGCGGAATTTGAACATGGTAAAGCGCGCGCCATCCTTGCCGATCCGGGTCTGACGAAACAGGACCGGCCCACGGCTCTCTGCGCGCAGGGCAAATGCCACCAACGCAAACAACGGAGCGAAAAGAACAAGGGCCAGTGCTGACAGTGTCAGGTCCAGCAAGCGTTTACAAAGCGTGCCAGGCTGCATGGTCTCGCGACCCCGCAGCGCATTCCAACCTTCGCGGCCCATGAACACGAGATTGCCGACCAGGTAGCGGCGGGCCATGCGCTTCGGCTCCATCGCCAGCCGCCATGCCCATTCCATTCTCACCTGGCGCACAGGTCGGGGCGCGCGGGCCACCCGGTCTGCCAGAAAATCCAGCAATGCGCCGACCCCAAGCGTCAGACTGGCATTCAGCCGATGTGCATTGCGGGCCAGCCAAATGTCTTGCATTGGCACGCCCATCGCAACCAGCACGATGTCAGCGCCACTGGCATTGATAGCATCGATCGCGGCATCAGTGTCGGCTGCGCCCTGATACCCATCGCGCGTGCCAGCAATGCGCAGCCCCGGAATATCGCGCGCCAGTCTTGCCGCAGCATCGTCGGCCACGCCGCTGCGGCCGCCGAACAGAAAGACAGAACGACCCTGCATGGCCGCTTTGCGCAACAGATGGGGCACAAAATCGGTGCCATTCAGATTGGCGGCAAGGGACTGTCCGTTCATCCGCGCTGCAAGCTCTACTCCGATCCCGTCAGGCAACACACGATCTGCTGTCAGCAGGGCTGCGCGATAGTGTGGATCGTGTTGCAGGTGGTTGACGCAATGCGCATTGACAAAGCTGACCCGCAAGTTGCTCCCCTCGGCCAGCAGATCAGCGACAGCCTGATCGGTGCTGGCATTGACCACCGGCAGACCAAACAGTGGCGTCTGGGGTACGGTTTGCGTCTGTGTTGCGGGTTGTGCAGCGACAAAGACTTTATGGCTGGGCATTTGCATTGGATTTTTTCTCTTGCGTCATGTGTTTCAACTTGCCCACAGCATTGCGAAACTGCACGATATGCTCAACGAAGCGACAGGACAGGCAGCACGCGCCTGCGGACATAGCTGCTAGCCATGGGGCATCGGCTTTGACCCGAAAACCGAAGACACTGCGCCGTTGGAATGACGCATTATATCCGAAAGGATAGGCACCCTATACGCCTTCGCCGTGCTGCGTCATCTTCCATTCTGTTACGTTTCGCGCGGAGGAGAAAATTCTGTTACGCTTCGCACGAAGGAGAAAGTGCAGATGAAAATCCGGACAGGTATGAGTACGAGCCCGATTGCGCTGCAGGCAATCACCGAGATTTGCGCGCAGTTGCAGGTGCACCCTTCGGACACGCCCGATTTCGTGGCGCTGCATTTCAGTCTGGGCTGGGTTCCGGCCGAGGTTCAGGCAGCGGCTGAAGCTGCTTTCGGAACCCCGGCGCTGCATGGCGGATCTTCCTGTCAGGGGGTGATGACAGACAGGGGGCTGGCCATGCAGAAGGGATTTGGCATGGGTGCCTTCGCCATATGGGACAAGGAGGGCGCCTATGGCACTGCCATGGCGGATCTCACGGATGATCCGCGCGCCGCAGCCCGGCAGGCAGCAGAGGCAGCTTTGCGACAGGCTGACCGCGAAGGTGAAGCCCCTGATCTTGTCTGGCTGACGACCGCGCCTGGCGCAGAAGAACTGGTTCTGGAAGGGATCAAGGACGTGCTGGGCCGCGAGGTCATGATCGTTGGCGGATCTTCGGCTGATAATGATGTCTCTGGCAAATGGGGCCAGTTCACCCAAGAGGGCACAGCAGCCAATAGCGTCGTCGTTTCGGTGTTGTTTCCGTCCAGCCCTGTCAGTTGTGCGTATCAAAGCGGATATGCCCCGACGCAGACACAGGGCAAGGTCACGCGGGTCGAGGGGCGCCGCCTGTATGAAATAGACGGCAAACCGGCGGCATCAGTCTATACCGGATGGACTGGCGGCGCGGTTCCGCAGGCAGGCACGGACGATGTGTCCATCCTTGCGGCCAGCACCTTCTTTCCCCTTGGGCGACATAGTGAAACGCTGGCAGATGTACCGTTTCACTTGCTGGCGCATCCGGCAGTCGTACACCCCGATGGCGCGCTCAGTCTGTTTGCGGATGTCGCGCCTGATGAAACACTGTGGCTGATGACCGGGTCCGCCGACACCCTGATTGCGCGCGCGGGCCGGGTCGCAGCGTCAAGCTGCAAGGGCCTTGCCGGTTCTGGCGTCAGCGGGGCATTGGTTATATATTGCGGCGGATGTATGCTTGCTGTCCAGGATCGTATGGAAGAGGTGACCCAAGGTGTGGCGCAGGCTTTGGGCGGCGCGCCTTTTCTGGGCGTATTCACGTTTGGCGAACAGGGCGCACCACTTGGGTCCGAAACGCGCCATGGAAATCTGATGATTTCGTGCTCCAGCTTTGGCTGATCGGCCATGACCGAAGCGCGCATGTTTGAACATGAGGACTTGCGCGCGGCACTGATCGAGCTGGACAAGTTGCGCTTGCGCGAGCGCGCTGCATCACATGAAAACGCCACCTTGCTGCGCGCCCTGGACGCGATGACACGCGCCGGTTCCAGCGACAAGGCAGCCCGATTGCTGGTTACGATTTGCGCCGAATTTCTGGGCGCTGATTTTGCCGCCCTGGTGATGCCCGCAGGCACGCAGGGCCTGACTTTCACGATTTGCAGCCCCGATACCAACACCGGTCTGAGCTGGGGCGGCGGCGCAGAACTTCTGAAACGCCGACGTCGCATGGTCGATTTTCACAACCGCGATTGGGGTGCACCAATCCCAGCGCAGCTGAACGTATTTCATGCATTATTGACAGTACCCCGGAAGATTGAGTGGGAAGGGCCGATGGCCCTGATGGCCATGGCACAGGCCGAAGCACAGTTCAGCGCGGCGGACCTGCACTTGCTTGGCCGCGTGGCAACAATGGCGGGGCAGGCCCTGGCAGCACAGCGACTGGCACGGCGAAACAGCGTTCTGGCAAGCCTTATTGACGGTTCGGTGCAACCTGCACAAGAGCATGGCAGCTTCCTTGACGCGCCGCTTGAGGCCGTCAGTCGCGCGTTCGACCGCCTGACCGAAGCGCAAGGCGTGGTGGTCGCGCTGAACAACGATTTGCTGCGCGCGCCCAGTGATCAGATTGATAGGGCGATCCACAAGGCGCTTGCCCGCACCGGCGAACTTACTGGGGCGGACCGGGTTTATGTGTTTCGTTGTCGCGCACCCGGACGCATGGACAACACGCATGAATGGGTTGGTGATGGCACAGAGCCGATGATCGACCAGTTGCAAGACATGCCCGAAGACTTGATAGAGCCATGGCTGCCCTATTTCAGCAAGGATCAGGACGTCTATATTCCCAGCGTTGCCGATTTGCCCGATGACCATCCTGTCAAAGCGGTTCTGGCAGAGCAGGATATCAAGTCGCTACTGGCTGTGCCGATGATTCTGGACGGGCAGATCACTGGCTTTCTGGGCTATGATGCCGTGCAAGAGACCCGCAGCTTCCTGCCGGGCGAGGTGTTCCTGTTACGCTCGGTAGGCAATACCATCAACGCCGTACTGGAACGCCGAGGCGCTGACCAGCGCGCTGAAACGGCGACAGCAGCCTTGTTGGCGGAACGCAACCGCATGCAGGCAACACTGGATGCGATGCCCGATCTGGTGCTGGAACTGGATGCAAACGGGCATTTCACGGGCTATCATCTCGGCCACAACCAGAGGCTTGAGGCGATTGCGCAGCGGCTTGTGGGGCAGACCCCCGATGCGGCGTTGCCGCGTGGAGGGGCCGACATCGCCTGGCGCATCATGCGTGAGGTTGATGCGACGGGCCGCACCGACGGTCACGAATTCAAATTTGATCTGCCGGATGGGCGACACTGGTTCCAGATTTCGGCAGCAGCGCGTCGGGGCGGCGAAGCCTATGGCGGTTATGTGTTCGTCATTCGCGACATCACCGATGCCCGCGCCCAACGCCGCGAGATTGAACGGTTGAGCGAAGTCGCACGGCGCACGACCAACCTTGTCATCGTCAGTGATGCCAAAGGGTGTATCGAGTGGGTCAATCGGGCATTTGAGCAGCGCAGTGGCTGGTCTTTGGCAGAAATACGCGGCCGGAAGCCCGGAAGCTTTCTGCAATCTCAAAAGACAGATTCCGGTACAAAAAGCAAAATTGGCGCGGCCCTGCGCGCCCTTGCCCCCGTCAGCGCGGAGATACTGAATGTCTCTCGTGACGGACAGGAATACTGGGTCAATCTGGACATCCAACCGCTCTTTGACGGCAAGGGCCGGCACAAGGGCTTCATGGCCGTTCAAAGCGATGTGACAGAGCGCCGTGCACAGGCGGATCGGCTGCAGGAAACCACGGCTTTAGCGATCAAGGCGCGCCAGCGCCTGCTCAGCGCGGTCGAGGCCTTGAAAGACGGGTTTGCCCTATATGATCCCGAAGGCCGATTGGTGCTGTGCAACCAGCCCTATCGTGACTTTTTCCCGAAATCTGGCCCGCTGCTTCGTGAGGGCATGACATATCTGGACATCCTGACGCTGCGGCTGGAGCATCGCGAATACAAGGCCGCGATCGGTCGTGAACAGGAATGGCTGACCAAGCGGCTTGAGGCATATAGCAAGCCATATAACGAAACCGAGCAGGAACTGGCTGACGGGCGATGGGTCCGGGCATTTGAAAAAGCCACGCCGGATGGCGGCCGTGTCGGGCTGCGCGTGGACATAACCGCTCTGAAAGAGGCCGAACGCCGCGCTCTCAACGAGCGGGCGGCTGCCATGGATGCGTCGCATGATGGCATTGCGATAACCGATTCAGAGGGGCATTTCATCTACATGAACCCATCCCATCGGTCGATGTTCGGTGTGCCAGAGGAAGAAGATGTGCGCGCATTGCACTGGTCATCCCTTTACGCGCCCCCCCAGGCCGAGTGGTTGCGCAGCAGCGCCTTTCCGATCCTGAAACGTAGCGGAAGCTGGCAGGGCGATGTGGCTGGGCTTCACCGCGATGGGTCGGTCATCGATCAGGAGGTTTCGTTGACCTTGCAGGCCGATGGCGGCATCGTCTGTATCAGTCGTGATATCGCGGACCGGCGGCGTGGTGACGCGGAACGGGCGCGTCTGCGCGAAGAGTTGCAACTGGCGCAGCGGCGCGAGGTTATTGGCCAACTGGCGGCCGGTCTTGCACATGATTTCAACAATATCCTTGCCGTGATCTCCGGATCTGCAGGATTGCTGGAATCGCGCCTTGCAGCCCAGCAGGAAGACACGCAGGAAGCTGCGCGCATTCGGCAAGCCGCCAGCCGTGCCGCCAAACTGGTCGCAAGGCTGCGCGATCTGGGCAAACAGGGATCTGTGCGCCAGCAGCTTGATCTGCGCAAACCGCTGAATGAGGCTGCGGACCTCTTGCGTTCGGGGCTCACAGGCTTGCACAGGCTGATCCTTCACGCACCGCAAGAACCGCTTGAAGCCATGGCCGATCCCACGGATATTCTGCAACTTCTGCTGAACCTTGGGATCAATGCACGCGACGCACTGGATGATGCCCCCAACGAGATCGCCGTGACGCTTGCCCCTGCTGCGTCGCACCAAATGCAGCGCCCGCCCGATATCGGCGTGTTGCGCGATGGGGTGGAATATATCATGCTGCGCGTGGAAGATACTGGTCCGGGGATCGATGCAGCAATCCGGGCGCGCATATTCGAGCCGTATTTCACATCAAAGGGACCGCGTGGAACCGGGCTTGGGCTTGCCATTGTGGCAGGCGTTGTTCGGGGGAACGCAGCGGCGCTTTGGGTCGACAGCACACCGGGCGTCGGCACGCGCGTTACCGTGTTCTGGCCAGTCGCACAGGAACACGCCGCGCCGTCCGAGCTTCCGACGTCCGACTCAGGCACCCGGCGGCTGGATGGTGTGCAGGTTCTTCTGGTGGATGACGAAGAAGAAATCTGCACCGTACTTGGAGCAATGCTGGAAGCCGCTGGTGCAGAAGTCGCAACAACCACTGACCCGCGCGATGCCCTTGATGCAATTAACAGTGACCCGGGTCATTGGGATGTTCTGATTACCGACCATGACATGCCCTACATGACCGGCAGTGCACTCGCACAAGGCATATATGCAGACGCCCCGGATTTACCGGTCATCCTGGTCTCCGCGCTGCCTGACAAGGCAAACGATGATCGCCGATGGTTCAAGGAGATTCTGCAAAAGCCTGTCGATGCAAGACAGCTTGTCAGGGCGGTGGCAAAGGAGGTAAAGTCTCGAAAATTTGAAAAATGAGATAACATGCGTGTCCTGATTGCCGATGACCATGATCTGTTGCGCGATACGCTGATATCGTTCATGTCTGCCGAAGTTGGTATGGATGCCATCGCGGCTTGTGACCTTGAACACGCGCTTGTCTGTATCGAAAAACAGGGGCCATTTGATCTGGTGCTGCTCGACTATGCAATGCCCGGCATGAATGGCCTGGAGGGGTTGAAACGCGTGATGGCACTGGGTTCAGAGCATCGTGTTGCTCTGATGTCCGGTCTCGCCCCGCGCGAAATTGCCGAAGAAGTCCTTGCGCTGGGGGCTGCGGGTTTCCTGCCAAAGACCCTGCCTGCAAAACGTCTGGTCAACGCAGTGCGGTTCATGGCCATGGGCGAGCAATATGCACCGGTCGATTTCATGACCGCTGAAACTGAAACACCTGAAATGCATCCTTTGGCTGGAAAATTGTCGCAACGCGAATTGCAGATGCTTGAAGGGTTATGCGCGGGCAAGTCAAACAAGGAAATCGCGCGCGATCTGGGCCTGACCGAACCGACCATAAAGCTGCATATGAAAACTCTTTATCGCAAGCTCGGCGCGCACAACCGTACACAGGCGGCGCTCATTGCCAAGGAAGCAGGGATTTTCTAAAGGCAGGGTCGCGCGAAATCACGTTCGGGAGACGTGAATTTAGTCAGGTCAGCGGAAACCAACGGTTCGGCCAGGTGACCATGACACAAAGGTGAACGAATGCTTTCGCCATGCGCGGCACGAGCAAAGCCCGAGCGTTACAGTCGGCGTGCCGATCTCGACCGCCCCCGTTCACCAACGACAGCATTCGGGACCTGACCGACATGCGCGCGGATACCCGCACCTTCACCAGCAACTGGTACGAAACCCTCGAAGACTTCGGCGATGAAAGACACGCCGTCGCGCGCATCAAGCCACAATCACTGCGGCGACAACCGGTCGGTTAACCTGAATCTGTGGATCATGGTGATGTCAGGGACGCAGGAAAGTGCTTCAAAAACATGATGTGCAGCATTTTTTGTGAAGATTTCCAAGTCAATCCGAGGAGTGTTCGAGCCATAAACGCCAACCGTGCTTTCGAATTTGGCTGTCAAAATGGCAAGACCAGCGGAACCAAGATGACACTGGCAATCAGGCAGATTATCGCGAAAGGTACACCAATGCGAAGAAAGTCGGAAAACCGGTAATTGCCCGGTCCCACAACCAGCGTGTTCACCGGCGACGAGACCGGGGTCATGAATGCTGCCGAGGCTGCAAGGGCCACTGTCATCGCAAAAGGATAGGGCGAGGCGTCGAGCGCTGCTGCAACAGCCAGCGCGACGGGTGCCATTAAAACAGCCGTCGCAGTGTTTGAGATGAATAATCCCAATATGCCCGTGACCGCAAAGATCGTAGCCAGCACCAGCCGGGGCGAGGCTGCGTCGAGCACATCTAGCAAGACCTGCGCCGCGATCTCGACCCCGCCGGTGCGTTGCAAAGCCAGCGAAAACGGCAACATACCCACAATCAGGATCAGGCTTTGCCAGTGGATCGACCGGT
>SKWJ01000192.1 GCA_007128995.1 Paracoccaceae bacterium | reverse complement strand
GGCATCGTCCATGCCCAGATAATGGATCAGCCGAAGGGTGGATTGATATTCCTTCGTATCGGGCGCATGGCCGTCTGTGAAGAAGCCCGGCGGGAAGCTGAGGCGCTCGGCAAAGCAGTCGAGCACCTTCATCGCCACCGCCCAGTTATGGCGCTCGAAAGCCAGCATGGTCTCGCGAAAGCCGAAAAGCTCGTCGCCCGTGGGCCAGAGCCCCGACATGCGCGGCAGGGTGATCTGATAGCTTTCCTTGCGATCCGCTGTGCCTGTCGAAGGGCGCACCTGCGCCATATATTCCCAGCCCGCATTGGTGCCGGGCTTGAGCGGGTATTTCGCCTTGGTATCGCTGGGCATATCGAAGAAGCCTGCCGAGAGCGCGAAAGCGTCATCAATCAGGCTTTGCGGGATGCCGTGGCCGGTGAGCTGGAAAAAGCCTATGCCTGTGGCTGCGTCCCACAGCGCATCGCTGATCTCCTGCTTGCGGTTAAAATAATCTGACAGGTCGATCTGTGGAATATCGCGTTCGACGTCTTCGCCATAAGCGCCAAGTCCGGCTTCCTTGTTCAGTTCCGCGAGTGTGTAGTCCGTTGTGCTCATTCTGATCTCTCCTTCGAGCATTGGGGGAGCAATGACCGCGCTCTCATGGAGCGCTGACTGCTTCTACTCCGGGTGTTAAACAGGTTCAGGCACGGGACGCCGCGCCAGCTTGCCGGTGGTGAGGGCGGCATCTCGGGCGAGCGCGGCCAGATCGAGGCCCGGTACCCGCCCATCACGCACGATCAGGCGGCCCGCGACCATGCTGTGGCGCACGCGCGCGGCCCCTGTGACCATGGGCGCTAGACCGGGGTCGTGCAGGCCGAAATTGCGTGGATGGTCGAGGTCGAAAAGCGCGATATCGGCGGCTTTGCCTGTGGCCAGTTCCCCTATCGCAGGCAGGCCCAAGGTTTTGGCCCCGCCCATCGTGGCCCAATGCAGGATCGTTCCGGGGCTGATGGCTGCCACACCCTGCGCCGCGCGGTGCAAGGTGAACGCGCTATAGAGCGCCCCGCCCATATCTGCCGCTTCATTCGCGCCCGCACCATCGACCGCGAGCGAGACCGTGCCACCCGCGCGGTGCAGCGCAGGCGCGGGCGCGATGCCGGAGCCAAGCCGTGCATTGGCTTGCGGGCAATGCGCCATCGCCGTGCCGGTTTCGGCCAGAAGGGCGACTTCCTCGGGCGATATATCGACAAGATGTGCGAACCAGACATCCGACCCAAGCCAGCCGAGGTATGCCAACCACGGCACAGGCCGCTTGCCGAAATCGCGCAGGGTCTGGGCGGCATAGGCCGTGTTTTCCGACAGATGCGCGTGCAGGCGCAGGCCAAGGCGGCGGGCTTCTTGCGCGATTTCCGGCAGCGCCCCGGGCGGGAAGTTGAAATTGGGTGTGGTGGGCGCGCAGGCCACGCGGGTCATTGCATCGGGGGCGGGGTCATGCCAGCGGGCTGCGGCCTGTGCCACCGCGTCAAGAAAACCTGCCACGCTCTCGGTCGGTGGTGCGGGCACATGCGGGCCAAAATCGCGCCCGCGCGCCATGCCGCCGCGCGCCAGCACGAAGCGTAGGCCAAAACGCGCGGCTTCCTGAAAGAGCACTTCGGCAGGGTCATACGCATACCTGTCCGAAAACACATAGTGATGATCACAGACTGTAGTCGCCCCGCTCAACACCAGTTCGGCAAGCCCGATGCGCGCCGAGATCCGCAACCCCTCCTCGTCCAGCGCAGGCCAGTAGGTGTAGGGCACCTGCTCCAGCCATGAATCGAGCGGCGCGTTGATGGAAAGCCCCTTGAGCGCAGATTGGAAAAGGTGGTGATGCGTATTTACAAGTCCGGGCGTAACCACGCAGCCGCGCGCGTCGAGCACCTCCTCGCCGGGGCGGGGCGACAAATCTCCCATGGCTGTGATGATGCCGCCCTCAACGCGGATCGCCCCTGTCAGCCGGGTGCCTGCGGGATCACCTGTCCAGCCGTGTTCGATATTCGTGATCAGCATCAGCGGCGCTCCTTGGGCAGCGACCATGGGAAGAACAGGCGCTGTGCAAGGCTGACCGCCTGAAACAGGATAAGCGACATGGCGACCAGAACCACGAGGCCCGCCCAGGCTTGCGGCAGCCGGAACATTGAGGTCGAAAACTGGATGAAGAAGCCGATCCCCACATCTGCGGCGACGAATTCAGCAACAACAGCTCCGATCACAGCCAGTGTGACCGAAATCTTCAACCCCGAGAAAATATAGGGCACCGCATAAGGCAGCCGGATCTGGGTGATCTCGCGATATTGGGGCGCGCGCAGACTGCGCGATAGCTCGATCAATTCGGGCGGGGTGGCCATCAGCCCGGTCGTCATGGAGACCACCAGCGGAAAGAATGCGATCATGAAGGTAATAACCACGCGCGGGGCATCATCTGTGCCCAAGACCACGATGATAATGGGCGCGACCGCCACAACCGGCACCGACTGGATAACGACCAGAAGCGGATAAAGCGCGCGCGACATGAGCCGCGATTTCGCAAGGCCGATGGCGATGGGCAGCGAGACGGCAATCGCCACCAGATAGCCGATCAACGCCACGCGCAAGGTCGCCCAGACATGCGCGCTCCAACGCGCGGGGGTGACCGCGCTGAACCCCTCAATAATGCGCGTGGGGGCTGGCAGGATGAAGGACGGGATCGAGAAAACCCGCGTCGCGGCTTCCCACAGAACCAGAAGCAACGCGAAGGTCAGCAGGGGCAAGACCACCGGCATGGCGATCAGCCGCTCAGACAGGGGCAAGCTGGGGGGCTTGCGCGCTGGCTCTGCGAGGGGGGCTTTGACGGGTGTGTCCGCACTGGCGCTCATAGGGCTGGCTCCTTTGCAATCAGCAACTCGCGCAGATGGGCTGCGAAATCCTGCACTTCGGGCGCGCGCAGGGCGCTTTCATCACGCGGGCGGCCCAGTGGCACAGGCAGATCCGCCACGATCCGCCCGGGCCGGGCACTCATCACGATCACGCGGTCTGCGAGCAGAACGGCCTCGGGGATGGAATGGGTGATGAACATCACCGTCTTGGGGCTGGCCTGCCAGAGCTTGAGCAACTCATAGCCCATTGCATCGCGCGTCAGCGCATCGAGTGCCGAAAACGGCTCGTCCATCAAGAGAATGTCAGGATTGAGAAACAGCGCCCGCGCAATGCCCACACGCTGTTGCATGCCACCTGAGAGTTCGGATGGCAGGCGGGCCTCGAAGCCCTTGAGACCCACAGCCGCAATCACCTCGGCGGCGCGCTCACGATCCAGCGCCCCAACCCGCCCGCGCTTGTGCTTTGCCGGAAAGGTTACATTGTCGAGCACATTCGCCCAAGGCAATAAGGTGGCTTGCTGAAAGACGATGCCCACATCATCCCGTGGGCGCGTCACGGGCTGCCGATAAACTGACACCCGTCCCTCTGTCGGCAGCATCAGCCCCGCAGTCAGCCGCAGAAGCGTGGATTTGCCGCAGCCCGATGGCCCGAGGACTGCCACGAATTCATGTTGCGCGATCGTAAGGTTGACATCGTCGAGAGCGGTCAGAGGACCGCTCTCGGTTGCAAAAACCTGACCAACGGCCTGGAAATCAATGGCATTCGAGGCAAGGCCCATGACGTCAGTCCGCAGGCAGGAAGCTGCGATCGACGATGCTCTCGGGGTCGAGCGTGGCGACATCCAGATCTTGCGCCGCAGCCACACGCACCCATGTCGCAGCCAGCCTGTCAGCATCAAAGGCACCAAGGCCGAATTTCTCGGTCAGGTCGTTGAAGGCAAGCTTTGATGCGTCGAGCCACGAGCCTTTCACATCCTCGGCGGAAAGTTCAGGAACAATCGCCGCAACAGCATCGGCAGCACCTTGCGGGTCGGCATAGGCGAATTCCAGTGATTGCTTGAAGGCGGCGACAAAGCGTTTTGCAACGTCAGGGCGTTCCGCAAGGAATGTGTCAGAGGCAACAAGCGAGGCCGAATAAAGTTCCAGCCCGGCATCAGCCCAAGGCAGGATCACCAGTTCCTTGCCCGCTTCTCGCGCCTGACCCTGATAGCGCGACACATCCGTCAGCCATGCGATGATCGCATCGCTCTGGCCGGTCATCAAAAGCGGCCCCAGCGCACCGGGGTCCGAACGGGTCAGAACGATGTCATCCTCGGTCATGCCGTTCTCTTGCAACACCAATGGCAGGAAGACATTTGACGAGGTAAAGGGCGAGGTCGCAATGGAGCGGCCACGCACATCGGCGAGCGTTGTGATGCCTGAATCGGTCGTCGTGTAGAAGGCATGCGGGCCAGTATTGAAGACATTCATGACTGCGGTCACGGGGACATCTTCATTCGCGCGCGCGGCCATCAGGGCTTCGATCCCGGCAAGGCCGATCTCAGAGGTGCCGGTGGCAAGCTTGGTGATCGCCTCAGACGAGCCGCGGCCTTGCTCGAGCGTGATCTCGATCCCTGCATCAGCGCAGAAACCATGATGCATGCAGACATAAATCGCGGACTTGTCGCCACCGGGCAGCCAGTCGAGTTGGAAAGTGACCTTGTCCATCGCCACCGCAGGCAGCGCGACAGAGGCGAGCAGGGCGGCAGAGGCAAGAAGGGGCAGGGATTTGCGTGTCATGGAATGTCCTTTCTGGAGCAGGGGAAGAGGCAAATGCGGCATCACCAGAAGCCGTCATGCGAGCGGATGATTTCGTCTTCGAGTTCGGGAAATGGCCCCTCGACCTGCACTTGGCGCTGACCTGCGGCGAGCACATCGCGGCAGGAGAGCGACATTGTGGGGTTTTCGGGGTTGTCGCCGGTCAGTTCCAACAGGCGCGCTTCTGTCACGCCAAAGACCAGACGCCCGATCCCGGCCCAGTAGATGGTGCCCGAACACATCGAACAAGGCTCGAAGGCGGTGTAGAGCGTGCAGTCGGCCAGAAACTCTGGTGCGTAGGTTCTGGCAGCTTCGCGCGCGAGATTTGTTTCCGCGTGGCCAGGGCCCTTGTCGGTCAGCCAGGCATTTCCCATCGTCATGAGCACCTTGCCCTCGGCATCCGCAAGCACCGCGCCGAAAGGGTGATTTCCGGCAGCGCGGGCGGCAACGCCTGCGCGCAGGGATTCTCGAAGAAGGGCGATATCGTCGGGCACATGCGGCTCCTTTGCTGCGTTGCAGAGAAGATTAGCCACGATTCGTGTGTTGCAAAAAGTAGAAAGAATTTTACATCGTGTTACGAAAAACCTTACACTACGTGCATGTCCTCATTCTCGCGTGAAATCAGATCCTTTCTTGTCGTGTCGCAGTCAGACTCGATCCGGGCTGCGGCTGAACGGCTCAATATTTCGGCGCCTGCGCTGTCACGTCAGCTGCAGATGCTGGAGCGCAGCTATGACACCAGGCTTCTGGTGCGCAGCGCAAATGGTGTGACCCTGACGCCGGCAGGCGCTGCGCTGCGCGATGAAGCCCTGCGCTGGATGGCGTCGAATGCCGCGCTGTCCAAGCGCCTGCATCAGGCCAATAAATCCATTGGGCTGCGGGTGCGGCTGGGCGTCATGGAAGGCTTGATTGCCACCTTGATCCCGCCCCTGACCAAACGGTTGGAGGCCCTGTTCGGCGAGGTTGAGCTTGAACTTGCCGTCGGCAGCACCAGCGATCTCATCCCGCAAGCCGAAGCGTTGGAGCTGGACATGATTGTCGCGTTCAACATGCCAAGGCTCTCGCGTCTGGTGATTGTCGAATCGCAGGAATACCATCTTGGCGCGGTCTTTGCCCCGTCTCTGGCGCTCCAGGGTGAGGGTCCTTTGCCTTTGGCCGAAGCGTTGAAACACCCGCTCTGTCTGCCGTCTTCAGCGTTGTCCATGCATACGCGCCTGCTTGCCGAAATCCTGAGCGAGCGCATAAATCCAAAAGTTCAGATAAGCTCGAACTCGATCACGGCACTGCTGACTTTCATGCGCCAAGGCGCTGGGCTCGGGTTTCTGACCTGGCCCGATGTTTGCGCCGATGTCGAAGCCGGGAGATTGTGTTTCAGGCCGCTGGCAAATCGCCGGTTGACCGAGACGCTGAGCATCTCGATCTGCCGAGGCAATAATCTTGGAGAAGCAACAGGCATTGTTGTGCGTGAAGTCTCGGAAACACTTGCTGCGCTTGGAAGGTAGGCAATGCAGGCAGCCTTGCGCGCAACCGGCCCGTCAGGCCGCAGTCTGTTCCAACTGCGCGATTTCGCGGGCATGAAACGCCTGATCACTTTCGCCCGCATCTGGTCCGCGATCCAGGGATCGTGCCAGGCTGAAGAAGCCTTCGGCCGGAAGCCCATCGCGCGCCCGGCTGACCGCACGGGCGGCGATAAAGGGACGGCCAAGGGCGGCATCTTCGCGCATGGTGATTTCAAGCGCGCGCGTCACCTTGCGGATGGATCCGGGCGCCCACAGCCCCAAAGCGCGCGCAAGTGCGCCATAGGTGACGGGCGCAGACTGTGGCGCGAGCGCGGCAAGGTAGGCCCGGATACGGGCGGCCAGCTCGCGCTCCGCCTGCGTCCCGGTTGCCGCCACGCGCGGCGGCGGAATTTCGCGGGCCGCGCCACCCGCATCTATTTCCGCCGCCCAGGACCGGGTGGCGCTACGCATGATGATCCGGGTCTTGCCTGCATCTGCGTCCTTACCGGTCTCGGTCACACCGACGACATCACCGTTGCGCAGCCCCGCGCGCAGGCTATCGGATGTCAGGCCCAGCCGGGGGGCGAGGTAATCCGGGTCGACCATGATCTGGCCGTCCTGCCAGTCGATCACGCCGGGCGGTAGCGGGCGGTTCAGCATCGGGGAAGGCCCGTCAGCTTTGGCATAGAACGGTGTCGTGCCCGACGCATGGTCCGTCACATCGACAATTTTTGTGATTTCGGGCAGGGCCGCGCGCAGCATCCGCTCTACCCCGTCGCGCAGGGTGGCGCTGGAGGCCGCGCAGCCCTGGCAGCCGCCCGACATGCGCAGATAGACTGTGCTGCCTGCGACCTTCTCGACTGCGATATGGCCGCCATGCACGGCGACAGAGGGGTTCACCTGACGGTCCAGCAAATCCTCGACCGCGCGCAGAAGGGCCGTGTCGGGGGTATCGCGCGGGTCAGCCAGTTCCCCCAATGGCGCATGCGTTGCGTCAAGTGCTGTCCGGATCGCGGTGGCGATTTCGGGCTTGAGCGTGACCCAAGCCGCTGCGGGCGCTTTTCTGATCCAGATCGTGGCCTGTGCAACCGTGACATCCGTGACACCTGCCAGACCAAAAAGGGCATTGGACAGGGGTGTGTCATCGCCTGCGCGCAGCGTGACCTTGCCGCCCTCCAGAAGGGGCTGGTCCAGTACGAACCCCATGACATCGCCATCTTGCGCCGAGGGCTGCGCCCTGATGCGCCTGCGGGAGCCCTCAGACATCCTCCATCTCCGTGCTCGGCATCGCGCGCAGGGATTTGAGCGTGTAGATCCCGGTGTCATGTCCATCGCTGAAGGCCAGCCCCAAAGCGTAGTTGCCCACACTCCAGATCCGGGTGATCCGAATATCGAGCGGCACAGTATCCGGGTCCAACAGACGCGCGCCTGTCATCTCATCGCGGCATTTCGCGCAGGGGCA
Source organism: Paracoccaceae bacterium (assembly GCA_007128995.1). Taxonomy (GTDB): domain Bacteria; phylum Pseudomonadota; class Alphaproteobacteria; order Rhodobacterales; family Rhodobacteraceae; genus Roseinatronobacter. Next base: position 1,967 of record SKWJ01000192.1, on the reverse strand, counting down.
GGCGATACGCAGGTCGCGTGCGCCAAGCGTCTGCTCCGCACCATCGGTCCAACGCAGCCGCAAAGTGCCGGCCTCTTCATCCAGCGCGGCGAGCCTGTCCACCGGCCCATCTGCCGATACGCCAACCGGCGCAGGTTTGCCGGTATCATCCGCCAACGTCCAGCGGAACGGCGTCGCAATGCCCGAACGCATAGCGTCACCGCCGATCAGCGCTGCGGCAATCTGGCGATAGGCGGCGGCGGCTGGACTGCCAGAGGCCGCCTTTATCAGCGGTACACCTTCATCGCCGCAATCTACCACGGCCGGGTCCAGCGGCACCTTGCCAAGGAAGGCGACACCGATTTCGCGCGCAATCGCTTCGCCCCCGCCCTGATGGAAAATATGTGTGACTGTGCCGCAGGACGGGCAGGTAAAGCCACTCATATTCTCGATCACGCCCAGAATGGGCACACTGACCTGTTCCATCATGCGCAAGCCCCGGCGGGCAATCTTCAGGCTGACATCCTGCGGGGTGCTGACCACCACCGCCCCGGTCAGCGGGAAGGCCTGCGCGAGGGTGAGCTGAATGTCGCCGGTTCCCGGTGGCAGGTCGAGCAGCAACATGTCCAGCGCGCGCCAATCTACTTGCCGCACAAAGGATTGCAGGTATTTCGTGACCATCGGACCGCGCAGAATCGCGGGGCTGTCATCATTGGTCAGCATGGCCATGGATATGACCTTGATGCCATGCCTTTCAGCGGGAACGATTTGTCCTTCCGGTGTCATGGCAGGCTTTTTAGCATCAATCCCAAGGATACCAGGAATCGAGGGGCCGTAGATATCGGCATCAACGATCCCCACTTTCAAGCCCGCCTCGACCATCGCAACCGCAATATTGGCCGTGACAGTGGACTTCCCAACACCGCCCTTGCCACTGCTGATCGCAATCATTTTCGGGGCAGGTTGTTGGCCGTCTAACGCCATGGGGTTCTCCTTGTTCTTTAGTGTGCGCAACGTGTCAGATGCTCAAGACCGCTTGGGACTTTGCGCCGCCTGCGTGACATTGGCGTAGTATGAAAGATAGCGATGCGATACTATATCGACAAGGGGTGCACGGGGTTCCATACCCTCTTTCACCGTCCTTGAAATAGCTGGCTGCGGTTCGCCAACGCGTCGGTCTTGAATGTCCGCCCCGGCGAACCTGTCGCAACGGGTACTCGGGCCGCTCGGGGCCGGGCAGGTCGTTGACATAGTCCATCTGCGCAGCGGGCGGGTAACCGGGCTTTCGCTGCAATTGCGAGCCCGCATTGCCGCCACTGTCGCTCAGCAGTGGCAGGAAAAACACGAGGGCCACATAAGCCGTGATCGTGTCCTGATCCAGCGCCTCTTCGCGCAGTTTTGAAGGGCTTCACTGGCGGTCAGCCCTCCAGTCAGCACTGCGTAGTCCGAGCAGGGGGATGCAGACTTGGCAGCCTGTCCTATCTCCGCGCCGCCCCGAACTGTCGTGCTTGACGCCGGGTGCAGGTCGCGGCCGGAAGGCCCCGTCGTGCTGCCTGACGCGACCCCATCCCCTCGGCGCGGGACCTGTGTGTCAGGCGGCGAGCACCAGTGATGCGCAAGATCTTTCACCATGGGACGGCCCAGGGCGCAGGGTATGCGCCAGATCGGCGCTTCCCTATTGCGGGGGCGCAATCATCTCGCTACCATTTGATCAAAAATACTCCGGGTCGTGGTCCGATCCGGCAAAACGGAAAGACAGGGATGACGATGACCGAGACTGCCGATATGGTGGTGCTCAACGCGCGCGTGCTGACGATGGACCCGATCTCCCCGCGGGCGCAGGCGGTTGCACTGGCCAGGGGGCGCGTGCTGGCAGTGGGGTCAGACGCGGAGATTGGCGCACTGACGGGGCCCGCCACCCGCTGCATAGATGCAGGCGGGGCAACAGTGTTGCCGGGCTTCGTCGAAAGCCACCTGCATCTGTTCAT
>SKWJ01000182.1 GCA_007128995.1 Paracoccaceae bacterium | reverse complement strand
GGAATTCATCTTTTTCCGACAAGAAGCCGACTGACCGGCGTGCGCCGCCCCAGCGACGCCCCAAGGCGATCAGGTGAAGCGCCGCGGCCGCAGCACCGCCGCCCTTGTTCTGCCCATCGGCGGCAGCGCGAACCTCTGCCTGTACGCGGTTCTCGACAGTCAGTATTCCATTCCCGATGCACGCCCCCTGAAGCCCGAGAAGCTGAAGCGCACGGCTGCTGTCATTGCATACTGTTTCGTAATGTGTCGTCTCTCCCCGGATCACACAGCCAAGCGCAACGAAGCCGTCGAAATTCGACATGCGAAAGGCCTGACCAATCGCAGTCGGAACTTCCAGCGCGCCCGGAACCTCGATTGATTCATGCTGCCCTGCCACCTTGTCGATCTCGGCGCGTGCACCAGCCATAAGTTGCTCGGCGATGTCCTTGTAATAGGGCGCCACGACGATCAGAAGCTTGGGAGCCTGTTCAAATTTTGGCAAGGGCAGTGTGTAATGCGTTTCGTGTCCAGCCATCTCAGACCCCCCTTGTTGCAGGTATCTTGCGCGTTCCGGTGATCGACAGCCCGTAGCCTTCAAGCCCGACAACCTTGGGCGTGGCGGAATTTGTTAGCAGGATCAGCTCATGCAGCCCCAGAGACGACAGAATCTGTGCGCCCAGCCCGTATTGGCGCAGTGTCTGGGGCGAGGCCTCGGACGTGGCGAGCTTCATATGCGTATCGCGCAGCAGGACGATCACGCCCCGCCCTTCGGCACCGATAAGTCGCATCGCATCACCGAACTCATCCGCACGGACCCCGCCTGCCACACCGACCATGTCCAGCAATGGATCAAAAGCATGCATCCGCACCAAAACCGGTCCGGGCGTGGTAATATCCCCTTTGATCAGCACCACATGCTCGGCGCCCTGGGTGGTGTCGGAATAGATCCGCATGGTCCACTCGCCGCCGAACTCAGAGCTGAGCTGCTGTTCGCTGGTGACACGCACCAGATTGTCATGCCGACGCCGATAGGCGATCAGATCTGAAATTGTGCCAATCTTCAGCCCGTGTTTCTGCGCGAAGGCGACAAGGTCCGGCAACCGCGCCATGGACCCGTCGTCGTTCATGATCTCGCAGATCACACCCGACGGGTTCAGGCCCGCAAGACGCGAAATATCGACCGCTGCCTCGGTATGACCGGCGCGCACCAGCACGCCGCCATCCCGGGCGCGCAAGGGAAACACATGGCCAGGCGTCGCAATATCGGCGGCACCTTTTGCCGGATCAATTGCAACCGCAACGGTCCGCGCACGATCATAGGCTGAAATGCCTGTCGAGACACCTTCGCGGGCCTCGATCGAGACGGTAAAGGCGGTTTCGTGACGCGATGAATTGCTTGATGCCATCAGCGGCAGCCCGAGTTGATCGATCCGTTCTCCGGGAAGGGTCAGGCAGATCAGGCCCTTTCCATGCGTGGCCATGAAATTGATCACTTCTGGCGTCGCCATTTGTGCCGGGATCACCAGATCGCCTTCATTCTCACGGTCCTCATGATCAACCAGAATGAACATGCGCCCATTGCTTGCTTCAGAGATGATCTCTTCTATCGGGGAAATGGCATCTTTCCAGCTCTGTTCCACGTCGCCGGGGCTTTCGTAACTCATCGCATGATCCTTTGTGTCTGGCCAAGGCAGATAGCTCAAAGCGGCAGGCGGGAAAAGGGGGGTTCATGCCAGCAGCCAGCGCACGCTGCAGTTACCTTATCTTTCTTCGGCCTTGGCATTCTGCAGATCCAAGCACCTGCCACCGGAGCCCTGACATGAAAACCGTTCGCCAACTGGCTGAAGAGATCGTTGCCCGAGAAGGCGGCTTCGTCAATGATCCGGATGACCCCGGAGGGGCGACAAATTTCGGGGTCACGATCCACACGTTGCGCCGGCTGCGCCCCGATGTGGATATCACGATCAACGATGTGCGTGCGCTGACAAAGCCACAAGCCGTGGATATCTACGTCGCCTACTATTTCGAACAGCCGCGGATCAGGGATCTGCCCGAACCTCTCTGGCCCAGCCTGTTTGACATGTATGTCAATGCCGGTGCGAATGCCGTTCGGGTGTTGCAACGCTTGCTGGTGCAGATGGGACTTCAGGTCAGCGTTGATGGCGTGATCGGGCCGCAGACGATTGCCGCAACCCACCGGGCCCAAGATATGGCGCCAGCGCACCTGGTTGATGCCTACGGGATCGCCCGGCGCGACTATTACTACGGCCTGGCTGATCGCCGTCCTGCAAGCCGGAAATATGCGCGCAGGCGCGACGGGGGCAAGGGAGGCTGGATCATCCGGGCCGAAGAATTCATCAGCCAGAGGTTTCATTTGAGCGATGACGCGCATCGCGCGCGCACACGGGGGTGGGTATGATAAGATCCGTTTTCGGCTTCATTTTTGGCGGCGCACGCGAAGCGCGCGCATTGGGCCAGACTGTCACCTCGGTCGCCGAAGTCTTTCGCCCCGACGCGACACGCGCGCTGGAACTGAGGCATGACGCGTATTTGGCAGCGCATGCGAGTCACACAGCCGAATTCGCCCATCAGCGCGGCGGCTGGTTCGATTCTGCCGTTAATGGCCTGAACCGGCTGCCGCGGCCTTTGCTGGCGCTTGGGACGCTCGGGCTGTTCATTTATGCGATGTCAGATCCCGCTGGCTTTCAGCACCGCATGATTGCCCTGTCAGCTGTGCCAGAGCCTCTCTGGTGGTTGCTGGGTGCTGTGGTTGCGTTTTATTTCGGCGCCCGCGAGGCCCATCATCTGCGCTGCATGAAGGGAACTCTGCCGCACACGCCGCCCCCCGTACACCCTTCCGCAGTTCAGGTGCCTTCAATCGGACCATACCCAAATGCTGCACTGGCAGAATGGCAGGAAAGCAAAGTAACGCGAAGCTGATCAGGACCCCTGGCGCAGGAAATCCTCTTCCTCGCCGGTGACATCAATGCCCAACTCTTCCAGCCCACTCTCCAGATTCTCGGCCAGATGTGGCATGCCCAGCAGATAATCTGCTGTTGGGGTTGTCGCTTCGGATACCGCTGTGGCGACAGCCTCTTCGTAATCCTCTGGCTCGAACGCACCGCGTCCGACCCAGGCAACTGCCGTCAGACTGGCCTTCTCATCATCGTTCAAAGCGTCGATAAAGGCATATGCCTCGGCATCTCCGGCGGTTCCTTCGCGCGCCAGATAGATGATGTGGACCACTTTCTTCAGGCTGATTGCAATCATGTTGCCGTCCTCTCCGATTTTCCAGAGTCTGGCTGAAACGCCTTCGCAATGCAAGGGCGTTGCACAGGATCACTTGCCTGCGAAAACTCTGTAATACAGCCAGTCGGGAAGAAAATTGCCGCCACGGAACACCAGCGAGAACAGTTTCGGGAAAGCATGTTGAAACCGGGAACTGCGCATCAGCGACAGCATTTCCGCAGCGGCCTGTTCCGGCTCCATCAGGAACGGCATGGTGAAACTGTTCTTGTCCGTCAGGCGCGTGCGGATAAAGCCGGGATTGGCCAGTTGCACATCGACGCCACTGCCCCGCAAATCCGCGTGCATCGATTCGGCCAGATGCATGAGCCCCGCCTTGCTTGAACTGTACCCGATCGAACCCGGCAGCCCGCGATACCCTGACAAAGACCCGGTCAGAACGATATGGCCTTTGCCACGCGCAACCATTTTCGGCACAACCTGACCCAGCACACGCGCAGCCCCGGTCAGGTTTATGTCAAACATCGCTTCGGTTTGCGCACTGTCCCATTCGGTGGCCGGGAATGGCCAATAGACACCAGCGAGATACACCATCCCGTCAATCTCACCCGCCGCTTCTGCCGCGCGCAGGACCGAATCGCGGTCGGACACGTCACAGGCCACACATCGCGAAGACCCGGGCAAACTGTCAGACAGTTCTTTCAGACTGTCCTCGTTGCGCGCGCTGAGAACAAGCGTACACCCGGCTGACGAGAGTTTGTGCGCAAGCGCACGTCCAAGCCCTTCAGAGGCGCCGATCAACCAATAGGTCTTGCCTGACAATTTTCTCATGACTCTACCCGCCGCATTGTCGCCACCAATTCCGCAACCTTTATACCAAATTTGCGAAACTGACTTCTGTTCACGATCGTCTGGTCGTCGACAAGATACATCCAGTCGGTGACTTGCAGGGCATGGCCCCCCGCGCTTTGTGGCAGGCGGATCGTATAGCTCAGCCGGAGTGCCGCGCCCGATTGCTCGCCCTGCCCGACCCCTACAAGATCATCCGCTTCGGCGCGCACCTTTCCGTCATTGCCCAGTGTCAGACGCCATTCACGATCCTGCTTTGTTCCACTGTCATAGCGAAAATGCTCTGCCAGAACGCCGCTATTTCCGGTCCAGCGCCCTTCCATATCGGCAGTGAACCGCGATGTTACCCGCCCCATCGGCCCATAGATCACGCCTTCGCAGCGGATCGGGCCAGACAGGTGCTGACGGATATCCAGCCTCGGCTTTGCCTGAGCGTAATCGGCCGGTTTCTGCGCCTCGAAACCGATGACCATGCGAAGCACCAGAAGCAGAGCAAGCATGAGCGCCATCCCCGTCAAAATGGTCAAGAATGTGCTCATTGTCAGCTCTCCTTCAAAGGTGTCAGCGCCAGCAGCGCAATGGCCAGAAGCTTCAGCATGGACGGCAGGGCCGCATACAGAAGGATCAATGTGTTCAACGCAGCCGGGGTGTTGTCGGCTCCTGCCTCGAAACCGGAAAATTGCAGCGCAGGGAAAACCAGCAGGGCAGCCAATGCCAGCGTTGCCTTGGTGACAAAGGCCCAAAGACCAAAACCCTTGGCGGCTTCGGGTGACAGTTCGGCCATCCGCCGCGAAAAGATCGCCGGCAGAAGCGTCAGATCGGCCCCGATCCCGGCGCCGGACACGATGCAGATCAGTGCGAACAGGGCCAGATCACCCGGACCCAGCGTTATGACGAAGGCAAAACTGACCGCTGCCAGCCCCATCCCCGCCAGAAGCGCCGTTTTGGCACCGAACCTGCGCGCCAGACGCGACCAGAGCGGCGCAGAGGCCGCCGCGGACAGGAAGAGCAGAATCAGCAGCACCCCTTCCAGACCATCCGCCTGCAGCACCGCTTCGGCATAAAACAGAAACAAGGTCGAGGTGATGGCCACCGGCGTTGCATTGACAAGGGCAATAATCAGAATGCGGCGCGCGGTCGGATCCAGAAAGACATCCCGCAATGACAGTGCCGCGAGCGTGCCTTGCGGAAGCGCTGCCTGAGGCCATTCGCGCCGCATCGCCCAGACGGCGCAGAGCGTGATTGCGGTGAAACCCAGGGCAAACCCCACAAAGGGCGCGGGCATGACCGTCTCCAGCGCCACCGGCGCCGCCGCTGCAAGACACACGCCCAACAAGGCGCCGGTCTCACGCCAACCTGCAAGATAGACATGTCCACCCGCCCCGATTGCGTCACCCCGGGCCACACCTGTTGCGTAAAAGCAGATGGTCAGAAAAGAATAACAGGAAAACAGCACTGTCAGCGCGATCGCAAACCAGGCAAGCGGCGCGAAGACCGGCGGGATTGCAAACAGCATGAGCATTGCAGCGGCCATCAGGCACGCAGTCGCGGCAACGGCCACTCCCCGAAATGCGCTGAGCCGTGCGGCGAGCCAGCCAAGCGCGGGGTCCTGAATGAAGTCGAGTCCGCGCAGGACAAACAAGACAGTGCCGAGTGCAGCCAGTGAAACCGCATATTCTTCAACATAGAAATACGGCGCGTGAATATAGATCGGCAGCCCGGCCATCGCCAGCAGCCCGCCAAAAAGGGAATAACCCCATAATTTCGGCGCAGCGCGTGTCAAACTTACTCCGGTCACTGGCTGACCTCTTGCGCGGGCGGCTCGGGCCGATTGTGGAACCGGGCCCCACGCCACCACAGCTTGAACGCTTGCCAATGGATCAAAGCCAGCACACGACGCGACCCGAAACGCCGCACCATCGACCAGAGCACTGCACGATTGCGCAATGGTCGCCGCTCTCCGGTCAGGGTAGCGACAAGCCCTGCGCCCTGAGCTTCGATGTCCTGCTGATAGCCAATGCGGATCGCCAGCCGCGTTTCTGCCAATTCAAACCGGAAGGTGTAATTTCCTTGCGCGGGCTGAAAGGGTGACACGTGAAAGATCTTCTGCGCCTGTAGTTCGTCTGTCGGGGCAATAACAGAGTGATCGGGTTTCACACAGAGATAGGAATGCCGGTCGCCATAGGTGTTGTTCACCTCTGCAATCACTGCCCGCAATTCCCCCGCTGCATCCTGACACAGCCAGAAGCTGACCGGATTGAACAGGTGCCCCAGCACACGCGGTTGCGTCAGCAACAGGATCTTGCCATCTGTGACCGGGTCAAGCGCATGCGCGGCCAGCACATCGCGCACCCAGGCTGCGCCGCGCCCCTGCCCCGGCGCGCCCCCGTTATCGCGGTCCTGAAGCGACACGATATTCCGGTGGTTGCGCGACATCAGCCGCGGCAGGTGCAGCTCTGCCTCGGCGTCGAACAGGACATAATCGACACCATAGGTAAAGCGGTTGCTTATGGGCCCGCGGCGGCCATGAAATGTCTGGCCAGCAACATGTTCGACAGTGCTCATGCGACCTCGGCTATCTTGCGGGCGCGTTCATCCATGGCGCGCGCCACATCGACGGCGCTCGCGAAGCCGTCTTCGTGAAACCCGTTGCGCATCCATGCGCCGCAATACCAGGTTCGGTTGGTCCCGTTGAACGCCCTGATATCGGCCTGAGCTTTCAGCGCGTCCATGTCATAGACAGGATGCGAAAAGCTGTAGCTGTCATATATGCAGTCTTCGCGCACAGGATGATTGGCATTCAGCGTGACGAACATCGGGTCATCTTGCGCAATTCGCGGCTGAAGCGAGTTCATCCAGTAACTGAGCGAAATCCGCTCTCGGTCCTTCGGGTCACGTTCTGTATAGACCCAACTTGACCAGCATTTGCGCCGCTTCGGCATGAAATCCGTATCGCAATGCAGGACCGCATCATTCGCCTGAAACCGGATCGCCCCGAGTGCTTTCGCCTCGGTGTTGCTGGCATCAGAAAGCAGCCGGAGCGAGACATCCGAATGCGTGGCAAAGATGACATCGTCAAAACGCTCTTCCTCTGCACCGGGTGTCTTGATTCAGACATTCATGGCGTCCCGACGCACGGACTGAACTGGGCAATTGCTGTGCAATGTTACCCCGGCGCGCGTCAGATATGCCTCCAACCGGCGGACATATTCTATGGACCCGCCATCGACAGTGTACCACTGATGTTGCCCTTCATATCCAAGAAGGGCGTGATTGCGGAAGAACTCCATCATCGCATGAGCAGGGAAATCGAGTATCTTCTGCGTCGGTGTTGACCAGATCGCACCTGAAAAGGGCAACAGATACCGGTCGCGAAACCAGTCAGATGTGCCAAGACGCTGCAGCAAGTCCCCGATGCTGAGTGACGGATCAGCCTGTGACACGCGCAGCCCGTGCTTGTTGAAGTGCAAGATGTCGCGCACCATGCGCCAGTAGCGCGGATTAGCCATATTGCTGCGGGTGGCAAAGAGCTCGTCCAGACCTGACAATGAATATTCGAACCGCCCGCCTTCGAGCGATGCGCCAAAGGACATGTTGGATTTCATAACCGGAACGCCAAGCTTGTCGAACAGCGCCGTCAGAAACGGATAATTGGTATAGTTGAAGACGATGAACCCCGTATCAACAGGTTGATCCCCCCGCTTGCCTGCCAGAATTGTACGGGCATGCCCGCCAAGCCGTGGTTCGGCCTCGAACAGTGTGACACGATGTCGCTGCGACATGAGATATGCGCTTGCAAGCCCGGAAATGCCCCCGCCAATGACTGCTATCCTGCGGGCGGGGGTATCGATCAGTTCAAAGGGCATGCAGCCACTCCATTTTTGTCTTTGTTGAAACGCTTACGCGCCGGTCTCGGGGCCGGATCACTCCGGAGAAGATGTGTTTGGGATGTCGATTTTTATGCCCGCAGCTGATTTTTTTTGTTGATCGAAGGTGATCTAAGTTTTGTGCACCGCCGTAGACTGAGTATGTTTGATGTCCAAAGTCCTGACCGTGCTGCTCGACAATACCCCTCCATCGTGGGTAACCTGCCGATGGTGCGTGAGAATATTCATCGCGGAAAAAGGCTGGCGTCAGTGAAGGCAGAGAGCGGTGCAGAATGGGTAACCCTAATAAGAAGAGTGGCAGAGACACAGGACACGGACGCATTTACCGAACTGTTTGAACATTTTGCGCCGCGAATAAAAGGCTTTTTGATCAAATCAGGGGCAGATCATGCGATGGCAGAGGAATGCGCGCAAGATGTGATGGTCACAGTCTGGAGGAAAGCCGCACAATTCGATCCGTCCCGCGCCAGTGTCGCGACCTGGATATTCACCATCGCGCGGAACCGCCGGATAGATATGCTGCGGCGCGACCGGCGACCTGAACCCGAAGAATTGAACTGGGGCCCCGAAGAGGAGCCTGATCAGCTTGACGTACTGGGTATGCAGCAGGAAGCCGGGCAACTGGCCATCGCCTTGTCCCGCTTGCCCGAGAAGCAACGCAGCATGATCGAGCGCGCCTATTTTGGCGAATTGACGCATAGCGAAATTGCAGAAGAAACCGGCCTGCCGCTTGGCACCATCAAATCCCGCATCAGATTGGCGCTTGAGAGGCTGCGCCACTCGCTGAGTTGAAGAAAGACCACGACATGATCACCCACCACCTGAGCGACAAACTTTTGATGGCCTATTCGGCTGGAAGCCTGCCAGAGGCGTTTAATCTTGCCGTCGCATCGCATATCGCGATGTGTGACGAGTGTCGCGCAAGACTGGCAAGCTTCGACGCTGTCGGGGGCGCGTTGCTCGATCAGGGCCCCGAGGGTCGCGAACCCATGACCAAAGGCGCTCTGGAAGCAACATTGGAGCGGATCAAATCCACAGCACCCACACCGCGCCAACGCAAGTCAGTGTCGCAAAACGCTACCTTGCCCGGCCCGCTTCAGCAATATGTCGGTGAGGATGTGGCCGGGATAAAGTGGCGCAGCGTGGGCAACGGGGTCCGCCAGATGATCATTCCGACCTCTGCGCAGGCGACAGCACGGCTGCTTTACATACCTGCCGGGGTGGCGGTCCCGGATCACGGCCATGGCGGGATGGAATTGACACTTGTGCTGCAGGGCGCCTTTGAAGACCAGTCCGACTGGTTTGGCCGTGGCGATATTGAAGTCGCAGATGAATCGACTGAGCATCAGCCTGTTGCAGCACCCGGGGCGGATTGCATCTGTCTTGCCGTGACCGATGCGCCGCTGAAATTCCGCGGTCTGTTGCCGCGGCTTGCGCAGCCCTTTCTGGGAATTTGACCCAGATCATGGAATAGTCAGCACGGCCGTGCGACCCGCGGTGAAGTTTTTTTATCTTCACCGGGGACGACATGGATTATCCAGACTTCATCGAGCAGACACGCAACCAGACCCGCGCTTTGGCAAAAGCCATTCCAGACGCCATGAAAGGGTTTGGCGCATTGTCCATGGCGGTGAAAACGAATGGCGCGCTTGGTCTGAAAGAAAAGGAATTCGTC
>SKWJ01000400.1 GCA_007128995.1 Paracoccaceae bacterium | reverse complement strand
GCCGCCGCCCCGTGCAGCTGGAACACGTTCTTTGCCAGATCGACCCCGATGATGCTAACTTCTTCCATGGATGCCCTCTCCTTCAGCTTGTGCTTCGACACCACGAGTATGGCACATCGCGATGCCGTCAGGGTGAGAGCGGCATCCACCCCATCTCTGCCCCCTAAGCTATTGTTTTAATTAGCTTGGATGATGATTTGAATCGCCATTTGGTTCAATCACGACTGACAGCGAACTGCGCTCGAGGCGTTGTGCTTGGGTGCAGCGACGAGACTGAGGCTTTGGCGCACCCCCTACACCCCAGCAGCCTCATGCCCTGTGCATTCTATCCCAGCGGCCCGGCAAGGGCAATTTTTCGAGGTGCCCCTAAGTGATTGTTCTAATTGATCTGGAAGATTGTTTGGATGGTCATTCGGTTCGGTCGCGACTGGCACCGAAACGGGTGAACCGGGGGCGTGACAGCTTCATGCGAAACAGCATGGTAGGCCCCCTAAATGCGCCTTGAACGCAGAACACACTGTTTCCGGATCGATGCCGATGACGGAAAACTCTCCGATAGATGCAGCTTCCTTCGGTTTGTGAGTTGACACTGCAAGCTTGGCACCTGGCTTTTCCATCCGGCGGAGTGGCATCCATCGCATGTCTAATGTCGGGGGCGTGGTATTTCCTCTTCTATTTCCGATCCGAGTGCATCAATGAATTACCGGAAGACCATGCCATGCAAGATACGCGTGACCTTGGTCGGGTATCGCGTTAGCAGAACAATTTGATCGCCCTGACCCCCGAATACGATCGCAGGAATTGCTGTGCATCCTGCGCGATCTGCAGAGCAGCTGTCGAGCCCGGGACGGTCGGGTAGGCGATGCAGAAGCTCGTGTCCGGCATCGGGAAATCCGTCCTGATTTGCAGCAATTGCCCAAGGGCGAGTTCCCGTTCGACTGCGGAGATCGGCAGGTATCCCACACCGAGACCCTTTTCCACCAGCAGCACGATCGCCTGAAGGGTATTCGTCGGGCTGATCCGGAGCGCGCTGGCGCGCGATTTCGCGAGCGCGCGCCTGAGGTCCTGATACGGGCGCGTCAGCCGATCGAAGGTGAACAAAGTCATCCCCGCAACATCGTCGATATCGAAGACCCGGTCGGTCGGCAGGTCGATCCTTGGCGAGACCACAAAGCCGGTGGGATATGCGAAAAGCCTGTGCATGTTCAAATCCACATATGTGCCGGCGTCGACCATGAAGGCGATGTCAAGCTGGCGCTGGATGAGGGCTTCGTGCAGCCGGTAGGACACCTGCACATGAGTCTCGAAAAAGGCTTCGGGATACCGTTTGGCAAGGTGGCGCATGAAGTCGGGAAACCATGTCACCGCGACAGTGTCGGACGCGCCGATGCGGATCGTGCCGGTCACCCCGTCCTTTTGACCGATGTCGCGCAGTGCCTGTCCGCGGATCTCCATCAGGGTCTCGGCATGTTTGAGGAACTGGCGGCCATGCGGAGTAAGGGCAACGCGGCGGCCGGTCCGGTCGAAGAGGATCACCCCTAGCGTCCTTTCCAGAGACTTGATGCGGGCCGAGATCGCCGGTTGCGTCGTGTTCTGCTTTTCCGCAGCAAGCTGGTAGGTGCCCAGCATGGCCACCCAGTAGAAGCTCTGGATCTGATCGAAGGTCATGCGGGCGCTCCTGCTCCAGGGTTCGAACTGGCACAATGATAGAATTGATTTATGATTCGGCATACCAAATTCTCGTTTGACCTAATGACTGGTCCGGGGTCAACTCGGGTTCCGACATGTGCCGTTCGGAGGAATTGATGCATTGGCGTGCCGCGTCCGACATCGGGGGAACCTTCACCGATGTCGCCTTCATTGATGACGAGGGCGTTCTGAATGTCGGCAAGGTGCCGACGACGCCAGACCGCTTTGGACGCGGCGTGATGAACGGCCTCGACTGGCTGGCGCGCGCCCATGCACTCGAGCTCGGTGACCTGGTCGAAATGGTCCATGGCTGCACTGTGGCGACCAATGCGATCCTCGAGGGAAAGGGCGCCCGGACGGCTCTTGTCACCACAAGGGGTTTCCGAGACGTGCTGGAGTTGCGGCGGATCAGGGTGCCGAGCCTCTATGACCCGCTTTACCGCAAGCCGAAGCCGCTTTGCCCGCGCAACCTGCGCTTCGAGGTAAGCGAACGCGTCGGTGCGCGGGGCGAGGTTGTCGTCCCGCTCGATGAGGATGACGTGCGCGGCGTCGCGGCAGAACTGACGCGGCTGGAGGTCGAGGCAGTCAGCGTCTGTTTCCTGCATTCCTATGCGAACCCCGAGCACGAGCGGCTGGCCGGAGAAATCCTGCGCAACCATCTGCCTGATGTCTTCATCTCGCTATCGGTGGATATTCTGCCCCAGATCCGCGAATACGAGCGCACCAGCACCGCGGTCATCAACGCCTATGTCGGGCCCATCGTCCGCCGCTATCTCGAGGATATGCGCGGAGATCTCCGCCGCGCCGGCTGCAGGGCCAGCATCGCGATGATGCAGTCATCCGGGGGAACGGTCGACGCGTCCTCGGTTCTGGAAAAGCCCGCGCAGATCGTGGAATGCGGCCCGGCTGCCGGGGTGGTGGGCGCAGCCTATCTGTGTGAGCGCCTCGGCATCGACAATGCGATTACCTTCGACATGGGCGGGACCACTGCCAAGGCCTCGCTGATCGAAAACCGCGCACCGATCAATGCGGAGAACTATGAAGTCGGCTCGGGGATGAGCGCGGTAGGCTCGATCACCGGGGGGGCCGGGTATGCGCTGAAGCTACCCGTCATTGACATATCAGAGGTCGGGGCAGGCGGCGGCTCCATCGTGCGGCTGGACCGCGCGGGGGCGATCAAGGTAGGCCCGGACAGCGCGGGTGCCGTGCCCGGGCCGGCCTGCTACGGAAGTGGTGGTAACGATCCCACAGTGACCGATGCGAATGTCGTGCTGGGCTATCTCGATCAATCCGGGCTGGCTGGCGGAACCGTGCCTGTCGAGCCGGCCCTGTCACGGGCTGTAATCGACCGCGTGGTGGCAGGGCCGATGGGGCTGGAGACCGACAACGCCGCCTACGGCATTCATCAGGTCGCCAATGCAACCATGGTGCGCGCGATCAAAGCCGTCACTACCTATCGCGGCCGCGACCCCCGTGATTTCGTGATGTTCGCGTTTGGCGGCAATGGCGGTGTGCACGGGGTCGGACTGGCGCGTGAACTCGAGATCCGGCGCATCATCGTGCCCCCGGCGGCCGGGGTTTTCAGCGCGGTGGGCCTGCTGGTCGCGACACGCTCGGTCTCGCTGGTCGCAGCCCACAATCGTAGGCTGGATCTCGCCGACCCTGCGGAAATCGATGCCACCTTCGACGGCCTGCGCCGCGATGCTGCCCGCCTGCTCGGGCTGCAGCCGGACGGAACGGAACATCATCTCGCAATCGAGATGCGTTATCTCGGTCAGGCGTTCGAACTGACCATAGCTCTGGAAGCTGACAGCTTCAGCGCGTCCGGCAAGGCCGCCTTGCGTGCAAACTTCGAACGCGAGCACGAGCGTCGCTTCGGTCACCGGCTAGACCCTTGCAACGAGGCCGAGATCGTGTCGCTAAAAATCACGGCGACTGACCGGCGCGAGGGCCCGCCGGAGCGGCTGCGGCTGCAGCGCAGCCCCACGGTTCCACGGCGGCGCAGCGTTTATTTCGGCAAGACCTATGGCCGGATCGAGACCGATGTCGTGGACCGTGCCGATGTGCCACTGAACCCGGTGCGCGGGCCACTTATCATCGATGAATACGAAGGCACCACGGTCGTTCCACCTGATGCCTCCGTCCATCGCGATGGCTTCGACAATATCGTCATCGACCTGCATTACCGAGACACCAGCCATGACCCTTCCCGGCAAGACTGATCCCTTCCTGCTTGAGGTGCTGCGGCATTCCTTCGACTCCATCGCCGAAGAGATCACGCTCACCATCATTCGCACGGCATTCTCGCAGATCGTTCGGGATTCGCTCGATTTCTCTACGGCCCTTTGCGACACGCAGGCCCGAACGATCGCCCAGGGCATCTGCACGCCGATGCACCTTGGCAGTTTTCGCGATGCCCTGCTGAACCTAATCGAAGTCGCGGGTGACGACATTCACCCCGATGACGTGTTCATCATGAATGACCCCTATGCGGCGGCTGGGCAGCACCTGCCCGACATCTACGTCGTCAAGGCGATCTTCAATGGCGGCCGTCACAAGGGATGGGCGATGACGCTTGCGCATCACTCGGACGTTGGCGGGATCGTGGCAGGCTCCAACGCGCTTGGCGCGATCGAGATCTGGCAGGAAGGGCTGCGACTGCCGGTGCTCAAGCTCTACGACAGGGGCGTTCGGAACGAGACGCTGTGGCAGATCATTTCGCTTAATGTCCGCACGCCGGATATGGTTCTGGGTGATCTTCAGGCTCAGATCGCCGCCTGCGCGACGGGCGCCCGCGGCATGCAGCGGCTTTATGATCGCTACGGCGAGTCGACCATCGACACCGCCATCGAGGATCTGAACGCCTACGCCCATCAGCTTGCATTGGCCGAATTGTCCGAGATTCCGAAGGGCACCTATCGCTTCACCGACCACATCGATGGAATAGGCAGCAAGCCCGTGCCGATCCGCCTGCAGGTTGAGGTGACGGTGACCGACGACAAGGTGATCGTGGACTGGGAAGGCTCGTCGCCCCAGATCGACGCTGGTGTGAACTCGACGCTGCCTTTCACCAAGGCGAGCGCCTATGCCGCGCTGCGCTCGGTTCTGCGGAGCGACATTCCAAATTGCCATGGCTTCACCGAGATCGTTGAGGTTCGTGCGCCCTCGGGCACGGTTGTCAACCCGGTCCTGCCCGGTCCCTGTGGCGCGCGCGGCATAACTGGCTACCGGATGATCGATTGTCTAATGGGCGCCCTTGCTGAAGCGCTGCCCGAACGCGTGACAGCGGATGGTTCGGGCGGTTCAACGTTACCGACAATCTCGGGGCACATCGACGGCAAGCCTTTCATCTTCTGCGAGACCGCCATGGGCGTCTGGGGGGCCGCGCAGGAGCATGATGGACAGGAAGGCGTGCCGCATATCGGCGCCAACCAGTCCAACATCCCGATTGAGATGATTGAGGGCGCCTATCCGATCCGGATCGAGCATTACGGCTTGGTTCGAGACAGCGGCGGCGCCGGTCGGCGCCGGGGTGGCCTTGCCATCCAGCGCGACTATCGCTGCCTCAGCGAGACCGCTTGGCTCAATGTTCGGTCCGACAAGCGGGATTTCCCGCCACACGGTCTCTACGGCGGCGAAGCGGGTGCGCCCTCTATGAACCGGGTGCTGCGCGCCGACGGGACGGAGGAGATTCTGCCGGTGCTGCTGAGTGAACCTATCCTGCTGCGGCGCAACGATCTGTTCAGCCACACGATGGCGAGCGGCGGCGGCTATGGCAACCCGATGGAACGCGATCCCGCAGCGGTCCTCGAGGACGTAATTCTTGACAAGGTTTCACTCCCGGCTGCGCGGGACGGACACGGCGTCGTGATAAGTCGTTCCCCCACTGGCTATGAAGTAGACGAACGAGCGACGGCGGACCTGCGGAACTCGGCGCCGCAGGCCGCAAACAAGAAGAAAAAGACCGCACCTCAACTCACCAACACAGGAGCTTAGCATGAAGGTGACACTCAAGGCTGGGGTTTGTATGGCCCTTGCACTCGGTTGGGCGAGCGCCCCGGCACATGCAGTCAATCTTGACATGACGAGCGAATACGAACTGAACTCGCTCATGGGCAAGAGCGACCAGGTCTTCACCGACGCCGTGAACGAGTTGTCCGGCGGCGAAGTCAATATCACGCTGCATTTCAGCGGCAGCCTCGGGTTGAAGTCGGCCGACAATCTCGATGCGGTGGGTGACGGCGTGGTGGACATGGCCGATACGCTGGGCGGCGTGCTGGCCGGATCGGACCCGGTCTTCCTGCTCAGTTCCTTGCCCTTCATCGTAGCCGATCCGGAAGAGGCCATCGCCCTTTACGAGGCGGCAAGACCCGCTTACGAGGCATTCTTCGAAAGCCATGGTCAGATCATGCTTTTCGCCTCACCCTGGCTGCCGTCGGGCTTCTGGGGCAAAGAACCCATCGACACGGTGGAAGCCCTGAACGGCTGGAAGGTCCGCACCTTCGATGCCAGCGGCACCCGGACCCTCATTGCCGCTGGCGCCTCGCCAATCCAGCTCTCTTGGGCCGATGTGGTGCCTCAGCTTGCCACCGGCGGGATTGACGGCGTCCTGACCTCGTCCGAAGGCGGCGCGACGGCCCGCTTTAGCGAGCACCTGTCGCATTTTACCGAAATCAACTATGCACTGCCGATGAACTTCCGGCATATGAATTCCGCAAGCTTCGACAGGCTGAGTCACTCCCAGCAGCAGGCAGTCATGGAAGCTGCAGCCCTAGCCGAAGCAGAAGCTTGGGAGCGGACGATCGATCTGGTCGAGGACATATACCTGCAGCTGGAAGGCGAAGGTGTCACGATCGTTCGCGAGGTGACACCGGAGTTGCGCGATCACCTCAGCGCCGCGGCCCAGACAGTGATCGATGACTGGCTCACTCGGACAGGAGAGAGTGGGGCGGAGATCCTGCGCAACTTCGGGGAAACGGTCGACCGCGCGTTCTGAACCGGTCGCAAACGCGGCGTGTGCGCCTTGGGTGGCACGCCGCGGCCCTCAATCTAGTGGATTGACTGGCCGACCTCATTAGAACTCCGGCAAGAGGCACGGATGAGCGCGGGGATAGGCAAAACGGACATGGCACGTAAGTTCATCGATCTTACCTCGAACACCGTCAACTGGCTGGCGGCTCTTCTTGTCGTTGGAATGTTCGGCCTCATTGCGCTGGAAGTTATCCTTCGTAATGTCTTCAGCACTTCGACCTTCGTGCTGGACGAGTTCGTCGGCTATGCGGTCTCTGGAATGGCGTTCTTGGCGCTCGGCGAAAGCCTGCACCGACGCCAGCTGATTTCGGTGTCACTTCTCCAAGCCCTCGTTTCGCCCCGAGCCTGGTCTTGGATGATCGTCCTGGCCAATGCACTGGCGGTTTTCGTAGGCGTGATGCTAACCTGGTTTATCGGCCGAAGTGTGCTCATCAACTACGAACGCGGGACCACGTCCTCGTCCGTCGCCGAAGTGCCGCAGGCGTTTCCGCAGGCGATCCTGTGGCTGGGGGCCACCATCTTCCTTCTGCGTGCCGTTGAGGCAACATGGGTGGCGTTCGTGGCCGCAAAATCTCCAAAAGGGCCCTGACGATGGACGCCGGTTCGCTCACCTTCCTGATCTTTCTGTTCCTGATCGCATTTCTGGCGAGCGGGACTGCGATATTCGTCGCGATTATCTGCACCTGCGTCGTGAGCATGACGATCTTCCTCGGGTTCGATATCCACAGGATTGGCGCCGCGCTCGCGCGGATCATGATACGCAGTTCCAGCGCATGGGAATTGTCGGCGATCCCTCTCTTCATCTGGATGGGGGAGATTGTCTATCGCACGACGATGGTCGAAGGCCTGTTCAAAGGGCTTGCCCATTTCGCCCGCCGGCTGCCGGGGGGGCTGCTGCACACCAATGTCTTCGGCTCGGCAATGTTCGCCGCCGTCTGTGGTTCCAGCACCGCCACCACAGCAACTGTCGGCAAGATTTTTCTGGGCGAATTGAATCGGCGCGGCTACGACAGGTCTATCGCAATCGGTTCGCTTGCTGGGTCCGGCACGCTTGGGCTGCTGATCCCGCCGTCGATCATTATGATTGTCTACGGCCTACTTGCCCAGGTCTCGATCATCCAGCTGTTTGCGGCGGGCCTGCTGCCAGGCCTGCTGATCGCGGGTCTGTACAGCCTCTACATTGCCTTTCGTGCCCCTAGGCTGGTTGCGCCGGTGCAACATGAGCAAACCCCGCAGATTCCGACTTGGCGGGCATTCGTCTACCTGCTTCCCGTCCTGTCACTGATGTTGCTGGTTCTCGGGTCGATCTACAGTGGCTGGGCGACGCCTTCGGAGTCGGCGATGATCGGCGTTGCGGGAGCCCTATTGCTCACAGCGCTGCGGGGTGAGTTGAGCCTGCGGCTGTTGCGTGACACGCTGTTGGGGGCGGTGCCGGTATCCTGTATGATCGTACTTTTGATGGCATCGGCAGCCTTCCTTTCAATGACCATGGGCTTTTTGCACATCCCGCAGGACGTGGCCCGCTTTATCGGCATGTTCGATCTCGGCCCTTATGGCCTGCTTCTGCTTCTGGCCGTATTCTACCTTATCCTCGGCCTGCTGCTCGACGGCATCTCGATCACGGTAATGACGCTGCCGATCACCCTGCCGCTCGTCATTGCCAACGGGATCGACCCGCTTTGGTTCGGCGTCTTCCTCGTAATCATGGTCGAGCTGGCGATGATCACGCCGCCGGTTGGGTTCAATCTGTTCGTTATCCAGGGGATTGCGGGCGAGACGATACTACGGATCGCGCGCCATGCCTTTCCATTCTTCTTGCTGATGTGCCTAGCTGCGGTGTTGGTGACAATCTTTCCGCAGATCGCCCTGTGGCTTCCCCATGTCCTCTTTCACTGAACGGGCCGGCACCGCTTCCGAAGACTGCGGCGTGCTGCCGGACACCGGTCTGGCTGCGCTTCCGGAAACGCTGATCAGCTTTGCTCGCTTTCTGGCGGACACCCCCGCGTCGGCAATCCCCGATGCGGTGATGGAACGCGCGGCCGATTGTGTGCTTGATTGCCTCGGCGCAGCTGCGGCCGGCCAAGACGAGCCCATGGTGCCTGAAATCGCGGAGGAACTTTGCCAGATCATGGGGCGCGGAGGCGCGACGATCTGGTTCTCCGGCACGGGTGCAACCAAGGGTACGGGCGCCAGTCCGATCGCCGCTGCAACGGCCAATGCCCTAGCCGCCACGATCCTAGAT
The DNA here is from genome assembly GCA_007128995.1 of Paracoccaceae bacterium. Classification (GTDB taxonomy): domain Bacteria; phylum Pseudomonadota; class Alphaproteobacteria; order Rhodobacterales; family Rhodobacteraceae; genus Roseinatronobacter. Next base: position 772 of record SKWJ01000400.1, on the reverse strand, counting down.
GTCGATGACGGGCATCGCAAGGCCAAGGGCCACCCCGGTGCCGCCGTGATTGCCTCCGCTTTCGCGACGGCCGAAGATGTCGGAGCCTCGCACCGGGATTTTCTGGCGGCAGTCGTGATGGGTTACGAGGCCGCCGTGCGGGTCGCGCTCGGCCGCACGGCAGAGAGGCAGCACGACACCGCCAGCGGGCTGTGGAGCGGGATCGGCGCCGCCGTGGCTGCCTCTCGGCTGGCGGGGGCGTCGGCCGAGCGCATGGCTCAGGCGATCCTCATCGCCGAACAGCAGGCGCCCCAGCTTGCCTCGGCGATGCGGCACGGTTTCGCAGGCTCCCATGTCAAGGAGGGGATCCCGTGGTCGGTGCTGACAGGCACGCTCGCGGCGCGGCTGGCGCGCCGGGGCTTCACCGGCTACCCGCAGACCTTCGATATGGCGGACCTCTATCGCCCGGGCGCGCTCATGGAGGCCGGCACCGCCTTCGGAGCCATCGATGGGCTCTATTTCAAGCCCTATGCTTGCTGTCGCTGGATTCATGCAGCCATCGACGGGGTGACATCCCTGCTAGACGACCATCGTCTCGATCCGGGGGAAATCGAGCGGATCGATATCCTGACCTTCGAGCGTGCGGTCGGACTTGAAAACGCCGTCGCCCCCGCCACACCCGTCGATGCGCAATTCTCCATCCCCTTCTGCGTTGCCTTGGCCGCTCTTCGCGGCCGGCAGGCGCTGCTGCCGCTGCGGGCGGCAGATCTGGGCGATCCGGCTATCATCGGGT
>SKWJ01000410.1 GCA_007128995.1 Paracoccaceae bacterium | reverse complement strand
TGCAAGACCATCAAACACTTCGAAAAGTTGATCCCCGATCACTGCGACGGCCGCAATGATGACAATCGAGATCGCGCCCGCGATGAGACCATATTCGATTGCTGTTGCACCGGATTCGTTTTTCACGAAACGAAGAAATCTATTCATGGTTTGCCCTTCACCTGCGACAGCCGCTGACCACGGCCTTATCTGTCTGCGATCCGAAGAACATGGTTAGTGCACCTCGAACTTTCGCTATAGTTGCGGAACAGCGCATGAATTGATACTTAACCATATGGCTTATCCGAATGACCTATGCAGATATGCCACGGTTGACGTTGCTGGCGTCGCGACCTAGACGAGTGGACAGTTGCCTTGGTCAGCGTGAACCGGGATGGTGATTCTTGTGCTTTGGTTTTTGGCCAATCGGACAGGGGGAGAATATTCGGCATGTTGGACAGTGCCCAGACCCAGCCGCGACGCCGGGCCCTCATCTCGGATGATGACGAGTTTTTTCGCGTGGCCCTTCGCACTGTATTGTTGGAAAAAAATGCTTTTGCGGATGTGATCGAGACGGCCTCTTTCGATGAAGCTGTCGAAGCGCTGCAAACGACAGCTGATGTCGATGTCGGACTCTTTGATCTCAATATGGTCGGGATGGAGAACTGGCTGGATCTGTCCGCAGTGCGCGCAGAATTTCCTAAGATGCGGCTTGTCGTCGTTTCGGCATCGCGGTTACGCGAAGACATACTGCGGTCTCTGGAGGTCGGCGCGCATGGATTTGTTCACAAAGGGCTTGGGATCGGAGAATTAAGCCGCGCGGTCGACATGATCTGTGACGGCCATGTGTATGTGCCTCCGTTTCTTCCCGAAAATGCAGCAGCTGCAAAATCGCTTGATTTCAACGCAACGCAGACGGCGGTGTTGCGCTGCCCCGATGTATCAGACGATGGTCCGGCACCAAACGGTACAGCTGCCGCGGCTGCTTTGCCAGATGGTCAGGAAACCCTACAATGCAGCCCGCGGCAGCGCGAGATCATTGATCTTCTGATTGCAGGACAATCGAACAAGGGAATGGCGCGCGCGCTGAACCTGAGTGAGGGAACCATCAAGTTTCACATGTCAGCGGTCCTGCGCCTGTTGGGGGCAAACAGCCGCGTAGAAGCAGCAACGCGCGCCATGAAGCTGATAAACCGCTGAAGACATTCAACCGGATCGGCCACCACGGACTGTCCAGGGCGCACCCTCAAGTGGCCCTTTTCGACAGCGGCAGCGCAATCTCAGGGTGATTGGGTACCAACCGCTCCTACTCCACAGCCTCGGCAACCCAAATGGCCAGCCCATATGGCCAGTGTTGCAATTTCGTTAAAGTTACGAGATGTTGACCTAATGTTCGGGTCGAAATCGGGATTTCCCGAAGACGAGCCACTAAATAGAGTCACGAGTTCTTTCTTAACCAATAATGCAGTCCCGCGCTCAATGAAAAACGATAACGAACAAGGCCGACTGCAGGAGTTTGAGCGCGTCAATCCGCTAGCACATGCGTCTGACGCCAGCTTCAACACCATAACGAAACTTGTGCAAGCGACACTCGACATACCGTGTGTGGCCATTTCCCTGATTGATCGGGACACCCGGCATCTGAAGGCGAAGCAAGGATTTGACCTGGCCTCGACGCCACGTTCCGAGGCGATCTGCGAGCAGATTCTGCGCAGCAAATCACCGCTGGTAATCACAGACCTGACAGAAGAAACACGATTTGCGGGAGCATCGGCAGAGGGTAGCAGCCTCGGTTTACGCGCCTATATCGGGGCGCCGCTGGTCACGGATAGCGGCCATATAATTGGCGCCTTGTGCGCATTCGACACACGGCCCCGCAATTTCAGTGCAGAGCAGATCGAAAGGCTCACTCAATTCGCAACAGTGATCAGTGAACTGTTCGAATTGCGCAAGGAAGTCGATTATGATTTCCTCACCAAGGTTTTCAACAGACGCGGGTTCGAAACTGTTTTGCGCCGGGAAATGGCGCGCCTGAACCGCGATGGCGCACCCTGCACCCTGGCCATGCTGGATCTGGACCACTTCAAGAATGTGAATGATACCTTTGGCCAACCGGTCGGAGATACTGTGCTGAAGGCATTGACCAAGATGGTCAAGGTGAACATGCGCGAAAGTGATTATCTGGCACGGCTTGGGGGGGAAGAATTCGCGCTTCTACTGCCGAATACACCAATCATCGGCGCGCTCAAAGTGGCCGACCGTATCCGCGCCGCTGTTGCTGCCTTCCGGCTGGAGGCGTATCCGGATCTTGCGCTGACGGTAAGTATCGGCCTTGTCGACATTTCGCGCTACTACAACGACTTCGACGCGATGATGCGGGATGTGGACAATGCTGTCTGCATTTCCAAGTCCAAGGGTCGTAATCAGACAACAGTTGCAGAACATGCCCCGCAACGCCGGGCCGGTGGTCTGGAAGCTGCAGAATAGGCCCCCGGATTTTGCGGACTGGTCATCTGGACAAGTGGTAGAGAACTGAAAATCCGCTAAATTTCAGATGGCCCATTACAGAACTGAAAAGCGCCAGATGCACATTTTGTGCAAAGAGAGGCCATGTGTTTCAATACGTTCATTTCGCGCTGCACATTGGACAAGAGTTCAGGAGAAGCGAAGCAGCATCGATTGCGGTGTCGAGTGCGCTGGTCCTTCCCATCCTGCTGGGTGCAGCAGGCCTTGCGCTTGAATATGGGAGTGCTCTTGTCACGCGGGCCGAAACTCAGCGAGTTGCTGATCTGGCGGTGCATGCGGGCATCGTCGCATATGGCAAGGCGAGCGATCCTGCGGCCATGCTGCAGGCCGCCCGACATGTGGCAGGTCTTAATGGGGTTGCCGCCGAAGGCGTTCAGGTAACGCTGGACCCAGATAGCAGCAACGGCGTGATCGTGCGGGTGGAAATCACAACGCCACGCCCGTTGATCCTGTCGCGCGTGATCACAGGTACACAAAGTCAGGATGTGACAGTCCGCGCTGCAGCGCGCCTTGAACAGGCCGCAGGAGAGCCAGCCTGTGTCATGGCGCTTGATCCGAATGGAACCGGAATAACACTCAGCGGCGGGACATCGATCACGGCCACAGAGTGTTCTGTCTCGTCCAACGCGACAGTCAGTGTCAGCGGGGGCGCAAGGATCGTGACGGAAACCGTCAATTATGATTCCAGCACTCCCCCTGCAATCACCGGTGGCGCCAGTATCGTCGCTCCGGGCGGTGGGCCCGCCAAACTGGTCCGCACAAGCTCTGCTGACCCGTTTGCGGATCATCCCGCGGTATCGCTGGCCAAAACCCGGCTCGAGGCGGTCGCAACCATGTCCGCGCCGCAGATGCCGCCTGTCGCTGTGGGTCCGGATATCGAATTTGGCTGGAACACCGCGCAGACGCAAAATCAGGCTTCTGCTGTCGGATGCACGGCGTCCCGCGCTGGGAGTGTCTGGTCTTTCGACTGCCCCAAAGGCACATCGGTCCAGCTTGGCAATCTGACCATTGGCGGCGGACTTGATCTGGACTTCGGCCTGAACGGCGACGTAGACAGCAGCTATTCCTTTTCCGGGTCTATTCGGCACACAGGATCGCAAATGCGATTTGGCCCCGGGACGTATACTATCGCGGGGGGCATCTCGACAGGTGGCGGCACAAGCCTGCATTTCGGGGCCGGAACCTTCCGCATTGGTCGGGCGAGTGTCGGCTGCAACCGGGGCGCGGTCCGCTACAGTATCTGCAACAACGCGACAATAAGCTTCGACGGCCCCTCGGTTTTTGAACTCGAAGGTGGTGTTTTCAATTCGGGCGGCGGCTCGCTTGTTCTGGGCGCCGGTACGGGAAACAGCTACCGGATCGGCCCGGCGACAAGCGGGGAAGCGTTCTCATTGGGTGGCGGGTCTACCACAATTCTGGCCGATGCCAGCGGCGCGGCAGGCAGGTTTGAAGTGGTCGGACACACTGTCACAGGCGGCAACAGCTGTTTTGTGATCGGCGCAGCAACCCATCATGATATCGCGGGCCATCTTCAGATTGCAGGGGGTATCGTGTTTGGGCGCGGCCTCTATGCGATCGACGGGTATTTGCATCTGGGAGCGTCCGGTGGGGGAAGCTCGAATTGCCTTGGTGAAAGCATCAGCTTGCGCGCGTCAGAGGCAACTTTCCTGCTTTCGGGAAAAGGCGCGTCCGGCAACAATGCGAATTGCAACGGTCAGGCGGCATTCTGTGCAGCAGGGGGGTACTCTTCCATGCGCCTTGTCGCACCGACATCGGGGCCATTTGCGAATATGGCCGTGCTGGGTCCCTTGGCCCCCGACGTCACGGCGGGCGCATCTTTCGCAGGTGGCGCGCGTGGCAGTCAGATCTCAGGTGCCTTTTATTTTCCCAATGGGCCGATATCCCTCTCAGGTGGCGCAAGCGCTGGCGGTTCGTCTTCGGGATGCCTGCAGTTGATCGGGGCGCGTGTCACGCTCAGTGGTGGAACGACGGCCGCGTCCGATTGCGTCATGGCTGGTGGGGGCGGTGCAAGTGTCGCGCAAATCAGGATGATCGAGTGATGGAATGGCTGCAGACTTCGTTGCATCGTCTGTTCCGGCGACATGTGCAAAGCGAAGCCGGCAACGCAGGGATCGAATTTGCCCTTATCGCGCCAGTATTCCTGCTTCTGCTGGCCGCAACACTTGAAATCGGGTTGATGATGCGTGCCCAGTTCGGGCTGATATCGGCTGTTTCGGCTGCGGCCAATCATTCGCTTGTCCTGGGTGATGGCGTGACCGAGGACACTGCGGTCAGCATGGCCGAGACATTGGCGCGGCTCGTGGCCGGTGGCAGACGTGAGGGCACCGTGAATGTAAACAATGCTGCATTTGCGCGACTGGGCGGTGACGCGATATCGCTTTGGGGAACCGGGGCTGGCGTAGGCAACTGTTTCTGCCCCACACGCACCAACGGATCGATCACATGGGGGGCCGCAGTGCCCTGTGGCACAGTCTGCAATGACAGTTCCGAAGCAGGACAGTTTGTCGAAATCACGGCGCAGGCGTCGTTCACGCCAATTCTTGGAATTGTCGGCCTGTTCCGTGACGATCTGTTGCGCAATTCTGCCGTGGTCCGCCTGCCGTGACACTGCGCCAGTTGCTCTGCACCTTTCGGGAGGATCAGCGCGGCGCAACAGCCATCGAATTTGCGTTGGTCATCGGGCCGTTGATCCTGCTTCTGATCGGCGTGGTCGAGGCCGGCCGCCTGATATGGGTCAGCCATGCGCTGGATGAAGTTGCCATTTCCAGCGCACGCTGTATCGGGATTTTTGCGCCCGATTGCGCAGACGGGGACGAATTCGCACCCGAACGCGCGATCATCTATATCCAACAGGCCGCTGCAAGCTGGGGTGTGACCCTTGAAGCAGACGATATCAGCTTTGCTTCAGATGCAGGCTGTGGCCTGACCACCGGGTTTTTGCGCGTTGCGCTGCGTTTCAGCTTCAACAGTGCCCTGCCAGGCCTGCACGGAACGCAGCTTCAGTCAGAAGCGTGCTTTCCCAGCCAATTCTGATCTGCGCGCACAAAAGCGGATGACTGATCCCGCAATCGGAAATACAAACATGCCGCGCGACGGAACTGGACGCGCGACAATGTGCCAGTGCAACCCATCTCAGCGCGCCAATGCCTGCCGCACAGCCAAAGGACGGTTTTCGGCGATCGCCTCCATTGCGAAATGAGAGGTCACAGTTTCAAGATCCAGCCCGTCAATAAGATGACGATAGACCCGGTCGAACCCGGCCATGTTGGACGTGACGATTTTCAGCATGTAATCATATTCCCCGCCGATCCGAAACACATCCACAATTTCGGGCGCGGCGATCACATGCGCCCGAAACTTGCGCAGCCAGTCTGCAGAATGATGGCGCGTGCGGATCATGGTGAACACAACCAGATCAAGGCCAAGCTGCTTGCGGTCCAGCTTCAACGCGCGCCCGCAGATGACGCCACGTTCCTCAAGCTGCTTGATCCTGCGCCAGCAGGCATTCTGCGACAGACCCACAATATCAGCGATCTGGCGCTGTGTTGCCGTAGGATGCGTCTGAAGGGCTTCGATTATCTGAATATCAATCTGATCCATATTAGCCGCTATTATTGGGTCAATTACACCGAAATTACAAGAAATTCTGTGAAAAGAAGTAAAGTTTTTGCAGGGATGGGTTGGTAACTTGCCTCTATCACTCAGAGGGGGATACATGTCGGATCTTGAAGCCTTTTTCACCCAGATTCGAGCAGGCGGACTGGCGGAACTCCGTAAGGGCCAGATTGGCCGGAACGTTCCCATAGATGCGGGCTTCGGGCCGCAACCTCTGCTGTATGCAGATTATGTGGCCTCGGGACGCGCACTTGTTCAGGTCGAAGATTTCGTGCGCGAGCGCGTTCTTCCGTTTTATGCCAACAGCCATACTGAAGCTTCCTGGTGCGGCTCGGCCATGACACAGATGCGCGAACAGGCGCGCGCTGCGATCGTGCACTGTGTGGGCGGCGATGAAAGCTGCAAGGCCGTTTTCACCGGCGCCGGGGCGACAGCTGGGATAAACATGCTGGTGTCCCTGCTCGACATACGCCAGACCCTCGAAAGCGGTGCACGCGTTGTTGTGCTTGTCGGTCCCTATGAACACCATTCGAACATTCTGCCCTGGCGCGAGAGCGGCGCAGAGGTCGTGCAGATCGCAGAAGACCCGGCGCGGGGCGGCCCTGATCTGGCTGTGCTGGAAGACGCGCTGCTGGACGCACGCAGTGCGGCCCTTGTCATCGGTGCGTTTTCGGCCTGCTCCAATGTCACCGGAATTATCACGGATACGGATGCGGTGACCCGACTTCTGAAACAGCATGGGGCATTGGCAATCTGGGATTATGCCGGTGGCGGCCCCTATCTGCCCATACGCATGAGCCCTGATCCAGAGTGCAGGAAAGATGCGATCATCCTCTCGGCGCATAAATTCCCTGGCGGCCCTGGTGCGTCCGGGGTGACAGTCCTGCGCGAAAGTGTGATCCGCAACCTGCGCCCTCATCGCCCCGGCGGTGGCACAGTGTCTTTCGTCTCGCCGTGGTCACATTCTTACAGCAGCTCTGTCACCGCGCGCGAAGAAGGCGGCACACCCAATGTGGTTGGCGATATCCGTGCAGCACTGGTCATGCTGGCCAAAGAAGCAATCGGTACCGATCTGATCCTGCACCATGCCGAAACCCTGCGGCAGCGCGCCCTCAAGGCATGGCAGGGTGTGGCGGGCCTGCATCTGCTTGGGCCAACTTCAGGTGTTCGCGCACTCCCGATCCTGTCGTTTCGGGTGACTGACCGGTCAGGGGGGGCAGTCCACCACCAGCTTTTCGTGCGCATGCTCAGTGATGTCTATGGGATTCAGGCGCGCGGCGGCTGCGCCTGTGCGGGCCCCTATGGACATCAGCTTCTGCAGATTTCGAAAGAACAATCCGCCCGGATAGAACAGAACCTCGATGCAGGGGCCGAGCTTGCAAAGCCCGGCTGGGTGCGTTTGAACCTATCCTGCATGCATGATGAGACTGATATCAATCGCATTTTATCATCGGTGCCGGACCTGATCGGGCGCGCCGATACACTTGCCGATCAGTTTGATGTCGATCCTGCGACAGCGCGCTTCTTCAGCAAACGGGCGGATCCACGCCGTCGCGGCACGGCTCCGATGAAACCTGCCGCACTCGGGCTGGCCCAGAAAACTGCGTAGCACCGCGCCCCAGGAAACCGTGGTGCAGCTCTGGTTTCGCAGATCCGCTGGAATAGGGGCACATGTTTGGGACAAAGGCTGCTCGAACTGCAAGGAAACGCGATGGGCAAGGTTCAAAAGGCGCTGCTGCGCAAAGACCATGAGACCCATTTCCGCCAGGCCGGGTACGTTGCCTGCGATTGATTTGCACGCCGAAGCCAACATCGTCCGGCCATGCGCGCCAGCCGCATGACCATTGGACGCGAGCCACAAATGGTCCGCGCGTGTCAGTTGCAGTTGCGCGGCGCGCGCCAGCTTTTTCAGGTTGCCCCCCGTGTCAGACCACCGAGCACGCCATGATCGGCGCTATCAGCGCCCCACAAGCGCCTGTCGCAGCATCCAGACCATCCGCAAGCCCCGCAGCCGCGCAAGCGTGACTGCCCCGCGCGTGCGCTCAGTCCAATCGCGCAAGTCAGGGTGACGCAACACACGCGGGAGATGGAACAACACCGAAACCGGCATCGCCAGTGCGCGCAGCCCCCAGCGCAACCTCACAAGGGTCCCCTGCCCGTTCACCCTGAACCCTTCGTCCGTCATGCGCCGCCATTTACGCACCAGTGCCCCCCAATCGGACCGGGTGGGGTGGCTGACCCCCAGCGCGTCATCATAGACCAACCGGAAGCCTGCGGCTGTCGCGCGCCGGCACCAGTCCACATCCTCGGAAAGGCCATTGACGAAAGGACCTGTCGCCTCGAACACATCGCGACGTGTCACCAGATTGGCCGTAACGGCGAACCCTTTGCGCAGGATGTAGTCACGATTGTCGAATGCAAAGACAGTCTCGAAGGCTTCGGCCCCCGTGCGTGGCGGTGGTCTTTCATCGAAGACGCGCACGCGCCCGCCCACCAGATCCGCCATCTCGCAACTTGCACGCGTGCGCATCAACCAGTCGGGGTCAGGAACACAGTCGCAATCCAGAAACACCAGATACTGCGCGGTGGTCGCGGCAACCCCGCGATTTCGTGCATGCGCTGCACCTTTTTGTGTCTCCTGCTCCAACCGCAGCCCCGGAAACTGAGTGGTCAGGGCCAACAGATCAGACGCGATCGGGGGGTCCGAACCATTATCGACGACAATTGCGTCGACATGAGGCTGCATTTGCGGCCAAAGCGCCTCAAGACACCTGCGCAGGCGTGTCAGGTCATTGTGATGCGGGATGATGATCGCCCGGTCAGACGCATCGGAAATGTCGCGGGTCATACGGTCTTGTGTCTGGCAGGGGCTCATACCGGATTTCATTCCATGGATTTCGATGCATCGCCAAGTGGCAAGTGTTCAAAGTCTCAAAAAACCGACACGCGCGACCAAATCATCACATGCCATTCTCCCCGGCAGCACCGGTGCTTAGCAAGGAACCACATCGCCTCGCAAGTCGCAACGGAACAGAAGCCGACGACCACAGGCGAAAACACCGATACATCTGGGCATTGAACCTGAAGGGAATATCTGCCGGAGTCTCAGCAGATGCATATGGATGCGACCGCGCAGCTTTGAAAGCATCCTGTCTGGCCTTCCAGCTCCATAGCAACAACTCGGTCGCGGGTGACACGGTGATGTAGGGTATTTGGCGCGAAGGCATCCGACATCTGATACGCCTTCAGGCGCACAGTCGCCCATGACCCGGTCATTGCCCACTACCGTTGAACATGCCCGACCTTGTTTTCATGATGCCCGGAAGTTTCTTTAAATCAGTGGGATGTCCATCAGCTCTCCCTGGGCTGCGATCTGGTCGCTGAAGGGATCTGGCATGCTCAGGTCAAGCCGGAACTCGCTCAACTCGCCATTGAAGAAACGGCTGGCGCTGTGCCATTGATTCCCGAATGTCAGGTCATGTCGACCGGCTTGCTGCTGGAACGCGATGTTGACGAAGAATGCTCGATTGGTGATTACGTGCTCAGCGGCGGCGAGCTGGCGGCCATGGTGCTTATTGACGCCCTGACCCGCTGGCAGCCCGGTGTTTT
>SKWJ01000274.1 GCA_007128995.1 Paracoccaceae bacterium | reverse complement strand
TGGTGCAGGTCATGTTCCTCTATTTTGCGCTTCCGGTGTTGGCGTCAATCCGAATAGATCCAATGACAACAGCAATTCTTGCAATCGTGATCAACGCAGGTGCCTATATAGCCGAAATCGTGCGCGGGGCAGTGTTGTCCATTTCCAAGGGTCTGACCGAAGCAGGGTTGGCGATCGGACTGCCGCGCTGGAAGGTCATTTATCACATAGTCGGGCCGCTGGCGTTCCGTCGGTTGATCCCACCTTTGGGCAATCAGTTCATTGTCAGCCTGAAAGATACGTCGCTTTTCATCGTGATCGGGGTGGGCGAGTTGACGCGCACAGGACAGGAAATCATGGCGGCAAATTTCCGGGCGGTGGAAATCTGGACGGCGGTTGCTGTCATGTACCTGCTCATGACCGGCGTGCTGTCACTGATGCTGCGCATGATTGAAAAACGCATGAGGATCCTATGAGCGAGCCGATTATCCAATTCCGCAACGTGTCCAAGCATTTCGGTCCGCTCAAGGTGCTCGATGAGGTTGATCTGGACATCCAAAAGGGCGAGGTCGTCGTTCTCGTTGGTCCGTCAGGTTCAGGCAAATCAACTCTTCTGCGTTGCATTAACGCTCTCGAACAGATCACAGGCGGTGATTTGATTGTCAATGGCATGAGTGTGCTGGGTGGCAGCAAGGTGATACGCGAAATCCGTCAGGAAGCGGGTATGGTGTTTCAGCAGTTCAACCTGTTTCCACAGATGAGCGCGCTGCAAAACGTGGCGTTCGGGCCCCAGCAAGTGCGCGGGCTAAGCCGCAGCGACGCACGCGAACTGGCAAAAGAGTTGCTGGCCAAGGTGGGGCTTGCCGAAAAGGCAAATCACGACCCGTCGGAACTGTCGGGAGGCCAGCAGCAGCGCGTGGCGATCGCGCGCGCGCTGGCGATCAAGCCAAAGGTCATGCTTTTCGATGAACCTACCTCGGCTCTGGACCCGGAATTGAAGCAGGAAGTCCTGAACGTCATGCGCGCGCTTGCCAGTGAAGGCATGACGATGGTCGTGGTCACACATGAGATGGGATTTGCCAAACAGGTCGGCACACGCCTGATCTTCATGGAGCATGGCAAGATTGCCGTGGACGGAACCCCCCGCGATGTCATCGACAATCCGCCCAATGATCGGATGAAGGATTTTCTGCAGCATGTCTGAGACAGTTGTCGCTGAACTGGGCTGGGTGCGTGCTGCGGGCAAGCCCTATGATATCGGGTTGGCGCTTGGGCGCGCTGGTCGGGCCGCTGTGCATGAGCTTCTATGCGCGCTGGAATACTGGCATGCCGTCACGGATGCGCGTCATCAGCCTGTCGTAAGCGCTCTGGCCGCGCGCACGCAAGCGCTTTTCCCCGATATCCATGCAGAGTTGCAAGGCCTTGCAGATGGGCTGGACCTGCCCTTTGAGCAAGTCATGGCATGGAATTGCCGCGGTGATCTGATGTCGAATCTCCCCGATGGTTGCACAACAGTTCAGGTGCCGGGCACCACTCCGCTGATTGCGCATAATGAAGATGGTCTGCCAGAGTTGCGGGGCAGTTGCTTTATCGCGCAGGTTGCCGAACTCAGTGGTGCCGGGTTTGTTGCGTGTTGCTATCCTGGCTCTCTGCCCGGTCATACCTTCGCAGTTACAAGCGCTGGTCTTGCGCAGGCGGTGAACAATCTGCGTCTGCATGATACCCGGCCTGAAATTCCGCGCATGGTGCTGGGGCGTGCAGTTCTGCGTTGCCGCACAATCGCCGAGGCACTTGGCCTTTTGGCGCGAGAAAACCAGTGCGGCGGCTTTCATTTCACCCTTGCACAAGCCGGCGATGACAGCCTGCACAGCGTGGAATTCGGCGGCGGCATGTTTTCACACAAACGGATCACAACGCCATCCGCTCATGCGAACCACGCCCTGCACCTGCCGTTTGCGCAGGCGATCACCCGGTCATCATCTGATCGCCAGCGCCGCGCGGATGAGTTGCTGGCCGACCCGACCACCGCGCCTTTGCAGATTTTGCGCGACACCGGCGGTGCCGGCTTGCCGATCCATCGCAGTATGAGTGATGATCCCGATCATGAGAACACGCTTGCTTCGGCGATAATCGCAGTCGAGAAAGACAGGATAACATGGAGCTTTCATGACCAATCCTCGACCGCCCCGGTCTATTCCGGTATCGACGCCACGCGATAAACCGCCACAGTCGCTGGAACAGTTGCGCGACCTGATGCTGCGTATTTCACGTGGCGAGTCAGACGTCGTGCTTGGACCGAAGGCCCATGCCGCGCTTGCCCGTATTCTGGAATTGCAGGGCAATCCGGCATTGCTGTCGATCACCACGCTTGCGCAGGCACTGGCGGTGAACCCGTCGACACTGACCCGACTTGCACGAAATCTGGGGTATTCGGGTTTCGGGGCCTTTCAGCAAGTGTTGCTGAATGCGTCCATGGCGCCTCCCGGCGCGTTTTACAGTCAGCAAGCGGCAAAGGCTCTGGCCAGTGGCGAAGAACAAGGGACCGAAGCGCTGTTCAATCTGTGCCGGGAAAATCAGGCGAATATCGACCGGTTCCTGTCGATGCATGACGATGTTCAGTTTCGCGAAGCGGTTTCTCTGATTTCATCCGCGCCAAGAGTCATGATCTATGGAATCCGTCAATTTCATGCCTTTGCGACATTTCTGGTCTATGGGCTTCGCCTGATCCGTTCAGATGTTCACCTGCTGGATTCTAACGCGCTGGGGCTTGCTGAAGGAATTGCATCGCTGGACAGGGAGGATGTGTTAATTCTCGCAAGCTGCGCCCCTTATTCTCGGCAAGTGGCGGAAGTTGCGACTGCGGCATCAAAAAAGCCCGTGAAGATTGTGGCTGTCACTGATCGAGCTGATTCCCCGTTGATCAAGATGTCCCACGCTGCAATTCTTGTGCCGCATGAAACCCGGTTTCTGTCGAATTCGCTGACCACCTTCATCCTTGCGGCAGAATGCCTGATCAATGCCTGTGCCGCTGCAAGGCCGGAGGAAACCAAAATTGCTCTGGCCGAGCGAGATCGTTTGATCACGGATCTGAAAATCGAATTGTGATCATGCCCCATGGGCGCATTCACGACGCCGGCACGGATGGCGGCATCGGCGGCTGCAGGATTTCCCCGCATATGGTGAAGTGGTCACAGTGGAAATACATGTTTGCCGCTGGCGAGGTTTGGCTTCTGCTTGCCGGCGCCGGATGTTTTCAGACCATATTCCCACGATTGCGCTCCCATTTGTACGTCGCACCTCGCGTGTCGGGGAGATTGTCACTCATCTGGGGTATGCGACAGGCGGGCGGCCTGCCGAGCGGCTCTTGCACCGTTTGGGCCTTGGGGTCTTCAGCGTCGCCCCGCCCGCGCTCAAGGTCAAGCGCATTTCTGCGCCGCGCAGGAAAAGCGTGGCGCGATAAAGGGATGCTCGGAGCCCGCGACTCCGTCCAACCTTCGCGCGCGGCACCTGAACTTTGCCGGACACCAATGCGGCTAACAGGCTCGACCTTGCGACCGGAATGAAGTAGGCTCAGCATGCGGCGATGCTGCAATTTCCTCAGCTCCTGCTCTGGCCGTACCTTTTTCAGAAACAAGGCTTTCCGATGGCTGAACTCGTTGTTCTCGACTTTGACGGTACCGAAACCGCAGATGCTGTGCTCACCAAACTGCGGGCGCTGCGCAAGCAGGAACTGATTGATCTTCTGGACGCGGTTGTTGTCATCCACCCCGAGGGGGGTGAGATCCAGATCAAGCAATCCGTCAATCTGGCCGCCATGGGCGCGGCCTCGGGCCTGAGCACGGGTGCCCTTGTCGGCGCGCTGGCGGGGCTTCTCGTCCTCAACCCTCTCGGTGGGATGGCGATGGGTGGACTGGCCGGGGCGGCAATGGGCGCACTTGGTGGCAAGCTCTCGGATTACGGGATCAATGACGAGTTCATCCGCGAGGTCGGCCAGACCATCGCGCCGGGAACTTCAGCGCTCTTCGTGCTGGTTGCGAAAGCCACCACAGACAAGGTGGTTGCCGAGATCCTTCACTATCAGCCCCGCGTTCTGCGTACATCGCTCTCGACGGAACAGGAAACCGCCCTTCGGACTGCCTTTGCGCAGGCGGGGGCCTGATCCCCGGCTGTACCTTTCCAGATCTTCGGGCCCGGATAGACGGGCAGCTAATGGCAATAGAAATCAAGATGAGTATTAGAGGATCCCGCTGTAGCGGCGGTTTCGCAACACTTCCGCAAACCGGAACAGCCTCGACTATGGGGGCAGGTTTTCCACCCAACTATTGCACCAGACGTGCTGCGGCGCCGTGCCCCGCACGCTTCAGGGGAAACGCCGTGACAGGATCGTAGCGATGCTGAGACTTGGTCTGAAATCTCGAACGACACCCTCGGTGGTGACCCCGAATTGCGCCAGATGCAACTTGGCCGTGTTGGCTGTAGTGACCGCGATGGTGGGCCTTGTCGGTGCATGCAGCTCGCGCGGTGAGCTCACCCTCTTTCCCGAAGCCGACACGCCGGGAGCTGTCGTGGACCTTTTGAGCGCGACCAGCCGAGGACCGGGTGATGGGACCGCCATCGAGGCCCGTGAACGTTCCGAGACGCTGCGATGGGGCGAGTTCAGGGTCGCTGTGCCGCCCAAGCGCGAGCCGGGGACGGTCAGCTTTCCTCGTAGAGGAGCGCCCAATCCTGAAACCGACTTCCTGACTGTCTCGGCACAGAAGATCGCCGATGAGCAGGCGTTTCTGACCGAGTTGAACGCCCGCCTCGCGCGCCGCCCGCAGGAGGCGCGCGAGGTCACGCTGTTCGTGCATGGCTTCAATGTGAACTTTGCCGAAGGCCTATACCGGCATGCCCAGATGACGCATGATTTCCAGTCTCCGGGGGTGTCGATATTCTATTCCTGGCCGTCGGCAGGCAGCGTCCTCGGCTACCCTTTCGACCGCGAAAGCGCGCTTTTTGCGCGAGACGGGCTGGAAGAGGTCGCGACGCTCGCCGCACGCAGCACGGCGCGCGACGTGGTGCTGATTGGTCATTCCATGGGGGCGCTGGTGGTGATGGAGGCTGTGCGCCAGATGGCTGTCCGGCGCGCGGACACGTTGCTGGACAAGCTTCAGGCTGTGGTCCTGATCGCGCCCGACCTTGATATCGATGTCTTCCGAATGCAGGTTGCAGCCCTCGCTCCGCGCGAGGTGCCGATCTATATCGCGATCTCGGGTCGCGACCGTGCGCTGCGTTTCTCGGGCATGCTGCGCGGCCAGACGGACCGGCTCGGCTCGATCCGCGAGACGAGCCGGGTGAGTGAATTGCCGGGCGTGGTTATCATCGACGTGACGGATGTGGAAGGATCGGACGACCCACTCAATCATTTCGCAGTCGCGACCTCTCCCGCGATGATCGCGTTGATCGGCGGGCTCGACCGGCTGGGCGGAACGATGCTCCGCGACGAGGCGCGTTCGGGCAATGTGTTCGAGGCTACAGTGCGCGTCGTTGCAGGCGCCAGCGAGGTTGTCCTGCAGCCGCTGGTTCCCTGACAGAGGCGGGCGGGGGCAGGATTTTCCGCGCACCGAGCTCGTGCCAACGACGTAGCCAGGCGTCACGGTCATGGGTGTCATTGGCAAGGGACTCTGCTGTTCGCCGCATGCACCCGGACAGAGTATCATCCATCACATAATCGGTCATGGTCTTATCGCGTCCGGCACCGAATGCCGCTTCACCTCGGGCGCTGCACGTCCGGATTGCCTGCTTTCGAGGCGGGTTTCGCTATGCTGCGGGCCTCGCAGCCGCGAATGGCGGTAGCCGTGTTGACGCTAGTTCAATAATCAGAACATAACAACCACGCGACTCCGATTTCGTGAGCAATCCGGGGCCCGATCTCAACGACGAACAGTAGCCGGAGGCACTTATGGCGAAATCCCCGAAAGCCGAACCCACAGGAAACCGCGAGGGGCCACTGCTGATCGACCTCGCACTGCAAGGCGGCGGGTCGCATGGTGCCTTTACCTGGGGCGTTCTGGACCGGATTCTGGAGGAGGACTGGCTGGAGATCGAGGGTATCTCAGGCACATCCGCCGGGGCGATGAACGCGGCAGTTTTGGCGATGGGGCTTGCAACGGGCGATCGCAGCACGGCGCGCGAGTTGCTGACCGCCTTCTGGCGCAAGACATCTGAGGCCGCGCGTTTCAGCCCGTTCCAGCGTGGCCCGATAGAGCGGATGACCGGGAGCTGGTCGCTCGACAATTCGCCGGCCTTCATCGGCATGGACCTGATGGCGCGGCTGATTTCCCCTTATTCCATGGGTGGTTTGGCCGGAAACCCGCTGCGCGACCTGTTGTGCGAACTGATCGATTTTGACAAGCTGGCGACCGGGCCGGTCAAGCTGTTCGTGACAGCGACCAACGTGCACACTGGCCAAGGCCGCGTCTTCCGCCGCGATGAGGTAACGGTAGACGCGCTGCTGGCCTCCGCCTGCCTGCCGTCGCTCTATCAGGCAGTAGAAATTGACGGAATCCCGTATTGGGACGGCGGGTATTTTGGCAATCCGACGATGTCACCGCTTGTGCGCGAATGTGTGAGCAACGACACTTTCCTGATCCAGATCAACCCTGTGGTCCGCCCCGAGACGCCCCGCACAGCGCGCGAGATCGCAAGCCGCCTGAACGAGATTTCCTTCAATGCGCCACTTCTGAAGGAACTGCGCATGATGGCGATGATGCGCCGCGTGGCCGATCCGGGCCATCCGGAAGCGAAGGCGCTGGCCGATATGCGGTTACACCGCATCACCTCGGACCTCATGGTGTCACTCGGCCATTCCTCGAAACTGAACGCCGAATGGCCTTTCCTGCAGATGTTGTTCGAGGCCGGGCGCACTGCCGCGATAGAGTTTGGCCGCGCCCATATCAACGATGTTGGCGTACGCTCGACCTTTGACATCGACAGCCTGCTGGACGGATACTGAGCCATGCTGACAGGGCTTCTGGGCATTCTTGCCGCGCTGGCCTTCCTGATGGCACTGGCCTTCCGGGGATGGACGATCCTGCTGCTCGCACCGCTCGCGGCGCTGGTTGCAGCGGCGTTTTCCAGCCAGCCGCTGCTGGCGCACTGGACGCAGACCTTCATGCCCTCGGCGGCAGGGTTCGTGGCACAGTTCTTTCCGCTGTTCCTGCTTGGTGCCCTGTTCGGCAAGCTGATGGACGATTCCGGCTCGGTGGACACCATTGCTGACTGGATGACCCGCAGCCTTGGACCGCAGCGTGCGGTGCTGGCGGTGGTGCTGGCGGGCGCGATGGTCACCTATGGGGGCGTCAGCCTGTTCGTGGCGTTTTTCGTAATCGCGCCGATGGGCCTTGCACTGTTTCGCGCGGGCGCGATCCCACGGCGGTTGCTGCCTGCGGCAGTGGCGCTGGGCACCACCACATTCACCATGTCGGCGCTGCCGGGCACGCCCGCGATCCAGAACGCTATCCCAATGCCCTTTTTCGGGACGACGCCCTTCGCAGCACCCGGGCTCGGGCTTATCGCGTCTGCTGTGATGCTTGGCTTCGGGCTGTGGTGGTTGAACCTGCGGGTGGCGCGCGCAAAGGCCTCGGGCGAGGGCTTTGGAACCGAGGACGGCCCGCCCACCGATGCAGTGGCGCTGCGCGAACTGGCCAGCACTGCGCGCGAGTTCGACCCGGCGGAGATGGAGCGGGGCAAGCGTTGCCCCGGCCGGCCGCCGGTGGTGCTGGCGGTGCTGCCGCTAGTGTTGGTGGTTGCCGTGAACCTTGCCATGTCGCAGTTCATCCTGCCTGCGCTTGACTTCGATTTTCTGAGCGAACCGCAATGGGGCGGGACGTCGCTTGCGGGCGTGGGCGGCGTCTGGTCGGTTGCGACCGCCCTACTCGTTGCGATTATCGTTCTGGTTGCGGTGAACTTCCACCGCTTTCCGGCGCTGCGCGAAAGCGTCGACGCTGGTGCCACAGCCTCGGTCCTGCCGGTTCTGAGCGTTGCGAGCCTTGTTGGTTTCGGCGCGGTGGTGGCAGCGCTCCCCGCCTTCGACGCGGTGCGCGACTGGGTTCTTGGCATTGGCGGTGGCCCACTCGTGTCGCTGTCGGTGGCCACAACCATCCTTGCGGCGCTGACGGGTTCTGCCTCGGGCGGAATGATGATCGCGCTACAGTCCCTTGGCGCCACATTCATGGAGATCGCGGCCGTAACCGGGATCGACCCCTCGCTCATGCACCGGGTCACGGTGATCGCCTCGGGCACGCTGGACATGCTGCCGCACAATGGTGCTGTGGTCACCATGCTGGCCGTGTGCGGCTGCACGCATCGCGAGAGCTATCTCGATATCGTCATGGCGGCTGTGGTCAGCGCGCTTATGGCGCTGATTGTGGTGATCGTGCTGGGCACTCTCTTCGGCTCGTTCTGACGGCTCGCCGAGCGCAACACCGGCTGGTATTCGAACCGACAGTCGACCAGTCCGATGTCGCGACCGATCCGGCACCCCTCCAGATCGAGCCCGCCGCTGATCCATACTCCGCCAAGCCGCAGGCCGGTTTCATGCAGCGACGGAACGTCGGGGCCGCCGATCAGGAGCGCGCGGATCAGGTCCACGCGCACTTCCCGGCCCTCGTCCCCCGCATCGGGCAGACCCCCGTCGCTTCGGCACGCGAGAGGGGAAGGAAGGTGTCAAGTCCGCGTGCGACCATCAGCCTTCCTCCCGTCGCTCAATCCCCCTTAAAGTGCTGCGAGGATGCGGGCCCAAGAGCGGATCCCCTTGTGGAAGCTCTTGAGTTCATATTTTTCGTTCGGGCTGTGGATGCGGTCGTCGCTCAGCCCGAAACCGGCCATCACGACATCCATCCCCATCCGCTCCTTGATCATGGTGGTGACGGGGATCGAGCCGCCGCCGCCCACGAAGGCTGCCTCCTTGCCCCACTCTGCCGTAAGTGCTGCCTGCGACTTCTGGAAGGCGGGTGCGGAGGTGTCAAAGGCGACCGCGCGACCCGAGCCGTGCTCGATGAACTCTACCCGGCAATCGGCAGGCACCCGTGCCGTGACGAATTCGCGGAAGGCGGCGCGGACCTTGTGCGGGTCCTGATCGAACACCAGCCGGAACGAGATCTTGGCCGAGGCCATGGCAGGGATCACGGTCTTGAAGCCCGCCCCCTGATAGCCACCGCCCATGCCATTGACCTCGCATGTCGGGCGCGACCAGACCATCTCCAGCGCCGAACGGCCCTTTTCGCCTGCGGGCACGGACAGGCCAATCTCGCCCAGAAACGCCGCCTCGGAGAAGTCCAGCTTCGCCCAGCTTTCGCGCAGCGCCTCGGGCAGTTCGGGCACGCCGTCGTAGAAGCCGGGGATGGTGATGCGCCCGTCGGCATCGCGCAGGTCGGCGAGGATGCGCGCCAGCACATGGTTCGGGTTCGCCGCCGCCGAGCCGTAGAAGCCTGAATGCAGGTCCCGGTCGGCGGCGTGGATCACGATCTCCTCGCCGCAGAGGCCCCGCAACGAGGTGGTGATCGCCGGCGTGTCCTTGTCCCACATGTTGGTGTCGCAGATCAGCGCCACATCGGCGCGCAGCTCATCGGCATTGGCGTCGAGGAAGGGGGGCAGGTTCACGCCGCCCGATTCCTCCTCGCCCTCCAGCAGGATCGTCACCGGTATCGGCAGCTTGCCGGTGACCGCCTTCCAGGCGCGGCAGGCCTCGACGAAGGTCATCAGCTGGCCCTTGTCGTCGGCGGCGCCGCG
>SKWJ01000032.1 GCA_007128995.1 Paracoccaceae bacterium | reverse complement strand
TACACCCGCCGCAAAACGCGCATTAACTTGTGTGGTGCTTGGCGTCAAGCGGCAGTTCAGAATGGGATTTCGTCATCCAGATCCGACGCTCCGGGAAGACTGGACCTGCCTTGGCCAGATGAATAGCCTTCGTCTCTGTCATATCCACCGCTGCTGCCCGAGCTGCCAGTGTCGCCGCGCCCGCCGAGCATTGTCAACTCACCCTTATAGGGCCGCAGAACGACTTCGGTCGTGTATCTGTCTGCGCCGCTCTGATCTTGCCATTTGCGGGTTTCCAACTGTCCTTCGATATACACGGTAGAGCCTTTTTTCAGATACTGCTCTGCAATCCGCACAAGAGGTTCAGAAAAAATGGCAACACTGTGCCATTCTGTTTTTTCCCGAGTTTCGCCCGAATTCCGATCCTTCCATCGTTCGGATGTCGCGATCCGCAGATTGCACACCTTGCCGCCATTCGGGAAGCTGCGCACTTCCGGGTCGCGGCCCAGATTGCCGATGATGATGACCTTGTTGACGGATCCTGCCATGTGCTTTCCTCTGTTGCTGGTGGTCGGCTTGTCATCCAAAATGCATCTGGCTGCAATCCATTTTCCGAAATGTCGGCGCGCCAGTATCGCGGATGATGGTAAAGGCTTCCTGAAAGGACGCAAGGGGCGGGTGCAATGCCGTTTCCTGAGGGCTGGAAAATTCAGTTATGTCAGGCTATCATCCGCATGGGCGTCGTCGTTTTTCAAGGGAACAGATGCGTAAACTGGCCACAAGTCTGGTCTTCCTCGTCGTCGGGTTGCCTGTGGGGCAGGGCCAGGCTCAGGGGCTGAACCTTTCCGGAAACAGCGGCGTATCGCGGCTTGATACGATGCGTGCGGCCGGCCGCGTGATTGATGGGAGGTTGTCTGAGCAATATTCAGCTTCGACACGGTTATTGCCAAATCCAGAAGCTGCCGCAACATGGCAAGGCAGCATCCCGCGCTATACAGGGTCGTACCAGGGTGCGTATCTGGGGCTTGCGCGCGCGGCAGCCCGGCGTCATAATATTCCTGAAGACCTGTTCCTGCGCCTCGTGCATCAGGAAAGCAGGTGGAACCCGATGGCTGTCTCGCACAAAGGGGCAATCGGTCTGGCGCAGCTTATGCCACAAACGGCAGAGATGCTGCGTGTTGATGCCACCGATCCCGGCCAGAACCTGGAAGGCGGGGCCCGCTATCTGCGGATGATGTATGACAGGTTTGGCAACTGGCAACTGGCGCTCGCTGCTTATAATGCCGGTCCGGGCGCTGTCGAGCAGCATGGAGGCATTCCGCCCTATGCCGAGACACAGAACTATGTTCGCATCATTCTTGGGTCAGGATAAGATTTCGGCCTTGAACCTTTTTCCGGGCTTGCGCAAGGTGGCGAAGATAGTGAACCGGAGTTTCGATGCACGCGCCAACGCTTGACCTTGATTTTGTCCGCGCACAGTTTCCTGCTTTCGAAGAACCGAGCCTGCGCGGGTCGGCATTCTTCGACAATGCAGGCGGCTCTTATACCTGCAAGCCGGTGATAGATCGGCTGATGCGCTACTACCATAGCCGGAAGGTGCAGCCATACGGGGCATATGATGCGTCGCGGCTTGCCGGTGCGGAAATGGATGAGGCGCGTCTTCGTCTGGCTGCGATGATGGGAGTTGAGACAGACGAACTGAGTTTTGGTCCGTCCACGACCGCAAACACATATGTGCTGGCTAAGGCGTTTGGAGCATGGATGCATCCGGGCGATGCGATCATCGTGACCGATCAGGATCATGAGGCAAATTCGGGGCCGTGGCGCCGGCTTGCAGAGCGCGGGATCACAGTGCGCGAATGGACCATGGATCCACAAACCGGACATCTTGATCCATCGGCGCTGTGGGACCTGGTCGATGAAAAGGTAAGGCTCGTTTGTTTCCCGCATTGCTCGAACGTTGTGGGAGAAGTGAACCCGGTCGCGGAGATCTGCGCGAAGCTTCGCGCAGAGGGTATCTATAGTTGTGTTGATGGCGTGTCCTATACCCCGCACGGGCTGCCTGATGTGAATGAGACCGGCGCGGATATCTATCTCTTCTCCGCGTACAAGACGTATGGGCCGCATCAGGGACTGATGGTCATACGCCGGGCTTTGGGGGAGATCCTTCCAAATCAGGGACATTATTTCAATGCGGGTGTCCTCTATAAACGGTTCACTCCGGCGGGTCCCGACCATGCGCAGATCGCGGCCTGTGCCGGTATTGCTGATTATATAGATGCGCTTCATCTTCATCATTTCGGTGACAGCTCGGTGAACCAATCGGCGGTGCAGCGTTGTGGTGATGTCCATGCGTTGATGCGTGCACAGGAAACTGCCCTGATGCAGCCGCTGCTTGATCATCTCTCTGGGCGAAATGATGTCCGGTTGCTTGGTCCCAGCGCCGCCGCGCAGCGTGCACCAACAGTTGCGCTTCTTCATGCAAAGCCCGGAGCGGAACTGGCACAAGCCCTCGCACAGGAAG
>SKWJ01000027.1 GCA_007128995.1 Paracoccaceae bacterium | reverse complement strand
CTTGCGCGCCTTTGAAGGAGAATTGGGCCAGATGCCGGAATGGCGGCTGGTGGACAATGATCCGGCGCTGCTGGATCAGGCGGCGCAAGCGGCGGCGGGGCCAGTTTCGGCCCATCAGCTGGATCTGCGCAGCCTGGCCGCTGTCCCGCTGGACACTGCCACGCTTGTCACGGCCTCTGCATTGCTGGATCTCTGCTCGCAGGTCTGGCTTGAAGAACTTGCCGCCCTGCTGGCGCGCAACGCGCTGCCATTCTATGCCGCGCTGAATTATGACGGTGACATGCGCTGGACACCCGCCGATCCGGACGATGCCGCAGTACGCGCCGCTTTCAACCGTCATCAGCAAAGCGACAAGGGCTTCGGTCCGGCCCTTGGCCCAAACGCCGCCAGTGCGATTGCCCGAGTTTTCGGCGCGCTGGGCTATCATGTTGTGACAGCAGATAGCCCATGGCGTCTTGATCGCGCCCAGGCGGCGTTGCAAGCCCAATTGTTGCAAGGCATTGCCAGTGCCGCCGCCGCCGCCGGAGAAGCGCAGGCCGAAGACTGGTTACACCGACGTCTGGCCCTGATCGACAGTTCAACCTGTCTTGTCGGTCATGTTGATCTGCTGGCCCTGCCGCCTGCGCCCGGGACAGAAAAACAGTGACCCCTGATAAAGGAGAACAGAAATGCACAGCGTGACTGTTACCCCGCGTGTCTGGGAGCGCATTCTTGAAATCCGCGCGGGCCGTGCCTGTGCCTGCTGCGGAAACTGGACCGCGGGCGAACGCGGGGCGCTCGCGCTCTATGGCCCGCTGGCCCGGCGCGATATCGCACCGCTGACGGTGGCCCAGATCGGGCAATCGCTGGATGGGCGCGTTGCCACTGTGTCAGGCGATGCCCGCGATGTGTCGGGGCCAGATGGTCTGGCGCATCTGCACCGGATGCGGGCGCTTGTCGATGGGGTGGTGATCGGGGTCGGCACTGCGCTGCATGACAAATCGCGGC
This sequence comes from Paracoccaceae bacterium, assembly GCA_007128995.1. Classification (GTDB taxonomy): domain Bacteria; phylum Pseudomonadota; class Alphaproteobacteria; order Rhodobacterales; family Rhodobacteraceae; genus Roseinatronobacter. The sequence goes on along the minus strand of SKWJ01000027.1, from coordinate 1,521 downwards.
TGACCGTGCGCCTGTGTCCCGGTCCGAATCCCGCGCGGATCATCATCGATCCGAAAGGGCGTTTGCCGGACACTGCACCAGCGCTGCGCGCCGATGGCGCGCGGCGCTTTGTCATTCAGGCTGTGCATCGGCCGCGCGCATCCGGGGTCAGCGTGATCCGCCTGCCACTTCATGACGGGCAATTCCGCGCTGCCGAAATTCTGTCGGCACTGCATGCGGTCGGATTGTCCAACCTGCTTATCGAAGGTGGCGGCATCACCATTGCCGGGTTTCTGGAAGCCGGGGTTCTGACACGGTTGCAAGTGGCTGTTGCGCCGCTTCTGATCGGGGCTGGTCCTGCGTCGCTCACGACACAGAACCCACGGCTCAGACTGTCAGACTGCGCCCGGCCAGAGACACGGATTTTCGGCCTTGGGTCGGACGTTCTGTTTGACTGCGCCCTCTCAGAAGTGGCCCATGCCGCACTCTTGCCAATACATGAACCTGTGGAAGGCTGACCCTCGCCAGATGTCAGGCCTGTGCCTTATGCACCTGCAGGGGGCATGACGGTTTTGCGCACATGCGGTGTCTCTGCCGCGACAACTCTGCGGCTGGCCGCGACCGGCTCAGTCAGCCGCATCCCCAAAGGCCATTGCGCCGCGCGCAACCTGTCCGGCAGGGCTGTCGGGGCGGTGGGCATGCGCCGGTGCAAGGGCGGTGAAGTCCTGCCAAAGCCGCCCTGCGCGCAGATCGTCCCGCGACCGCATTCCCTGCCACTGCGCATAGATCGCGCCGGCCCGCGGCAAAAGGCGCTGCGCCTGTGTCAATTGCGCCAGATGGGGGTCATTTTCGGGGGGCATCGCATCCAGCAGATCCGCATATAGCTGATCGCGCGCGGAACCCGTCAGCCAGCTTGCGCGCCCTGCGATGACTGCGCGGTGGGTGCGCGGGGCAAGGTATTCGATCAGCGGGTGGTCGTCGGTGTTGACGGGGGCATCCGCAAACAGCGCCGAGCCCGCATTCCCGGCGTAGAACTTCAGCGCGCGGTCGGTCAGTATGTCGTCGGGCGTATCCTCACCGGTCATAATGCGCCATTGTGTTGCCAAGGTGGTCGGGTCAAGTCGAGAGGGATCCTTGCGCCCGATAATGGCGAGGATCGAGCGTTCAGCATACAGATCGCCGCGCCAGAAGGTGACTTCGGCAAAGACCTGCGCCATGGTATTGGCGATGATCTCGAACTCGCGCCGCGAGACCTGATAAAGCGGCATCCACTGCACATAGGCCCCGCCGGGGTTCAGCCGGCTGGCGGCAAGTGCATAATGCTCGACCGTGTAAACATTGCCCACACCCGCGCGCCACGGTGTGAACAGGTCGGCGATGATCATGTCATAGGTGGCGCGCGCCCGCGCGAGGCATTGGCGTCCGTCCTCGCGGTGGATGGTCACACGCGGATCCGTAAACAGGCCATTGACGTAAGCGCTGAACCAGTCGCGCGCGAAATCCACCACATCGGGCAGCAACTCGCAGACGGTCACCCGCGCG
>SKWJ01000062.1 GCA_007128995.1 Paracoccaceae bacterium | reverse complement strand
TCAGACACAGAAAGACTGCGAAAGCGCGCTTGATCCAGACCGGTTCCAGTGCATGCGCGATCCTTACCCCCAATGGGGCACAGGCGATGGACAGCGGCAGGATCAGGCCAACAGCGACGAGGTTGACATAGCCAACCGAAAACGGTGGCCGCCCGTCAACGCCCAGCCCGGCCACGATCATGGCCAAGGACGCAGGCACGCCAATCACGAGGCCGAGCGCCGCCGCCGTGCCGACAGCACGATGCACGGGAACGGAAAACGCTGTCATCAGCGGCACGCCCAGTGTGCCCGATCCGATCCCCATCATCGCCGAGATCAGCCCGACACTGCCAGCCATTGCAGGCTGTGCCCCCCGGGCCGATGGCAATTCACTCGCCAGAACGCGCGAGCGTGGATTTGCAAGATTATAGGCGACCAGCAAGGCAATCGTCCCGAAGATCACCAGCAGCGCCCGTCCCGACACGATACCCGCCAGCGCCCCCCCGGCCAAGGCACCAACCGCCATGAAAGGGGCCCAGAGCTTGAAAATAGGGATATCGACCGAACCGCGCGCGTGGTGCGCCCGTGCCGACGAATAAGCCGTGAACGCCACAGTCACAAGCGAGGTTGCAACCGCGACCTGCATGCCAAGCCCGGGTGGCAAGCCCAACCAGCCAAACACCCAGAACAGCACAGGCACAATGACAATGCCGCCCCCTACCCCAAGAAGTCCTGACAGAATCCCTGCAATCGCCCCTGTGGCCATGATCCCCAGCACCAGTGGCACAATCTCTGTCACATTCAGATCCATGCTCAGAACCCCAGCGCCGCGCCATCTGCGCGCGGATCAGAGGCAACTTCGATCAGGCCGTCAGGGTGGACTGCCACGCCGCCAGCATGGCCTGCCAGATCGCTATAGGGCGCGATGAGTTCCACGTCATGGCCAGCCTCTCGCAGCCTGGCAATCAGCTCTGGATCAAAACGCGCCTCAAGCTTCAGGCTGGTTGTCGCGTCGCCCCATGTCTTGCCCAGCAACCAGCGCGGTGCCGTGACCGCCTGTTGCAGATCCTGCCGGAACATCGCGTAGCGGCTGAAAATGGCAGCTTGCGTCTGTGGCTGACCCTCTCCGCCCATCGTGCCATAGGCGAGGGTCCGACCATCCTTGAGCTGCGCCAGCGCGGGGTTGAGGGTGTGGAACGGTCGTGCAAATGGGCGCAACTGGTTGGGGCCCGGGGCAAGGCTGAAGCCTGCGCCGCGGTTCTGAAAGAATACGCCCGTCTGCGGACAGGTCAGCCCGGAACCGAATTCCCAGAAAACCGACTGAATGAAGCTGACAACGCATCCGTCACGATCTGCCGCGCCCATCCAGATCGTATCACCCGGTTTGGCAATTTCGGGCCATGGTCGGGCGCGCACAGGATCAATCTGGCCAACCATTGCATCAAGTGCTGCGGGCTTCAGCCAGTCCTGCGCATGGCTTGCCATATGATCGGGATCGCCCAGTTCGGCATTGCGCCGGATAAAGGCAAGTTTCGTGGCCTCAATCAATCCATGCAGATGGGCAAATCCCTCGGGCTCGGTAACGCCCAACCTGTCAAACACTCCAAGGATCATGAGCGAGGCCACGCCCTGCGTTGGCGCGATCATGTTCCACACCTGCCCGACCCTTAGATCCGTTGTCAGCGGAGCGGTCACGTCGGCCTGAAAGCGTGTGAAATCCGAAAAGCGCAGCGGGCTGCCCGCCTTTTGCAGAAAACCCGCATGGGCTTGCGCAATATCACCTGTATAATAGTCGTCCAGCCCGGTGCGCGCCAGTTGATCAAGCGTACCCGCCAAGGCCGTCTGCACCAGCTTGTGGCCCGCCTTCGGCGCCGCGCCATTGACCAGAAAGGTCTCGGCAAACCCGGGTATGTCTTGCAGCCCGTCCATTTTCTCGTGCGTGGTGCGCGACTGGTTCTCGGTGACGGCAACCCCCTCGCGTGCAAGCGTGATTGCCGGGGCCAATAGATCGGACAGGGGCAGAGGGTTGCCTTTGGGGCACAGCTTCAACGCCTTGCGCCAGCCCGAAATCGTGCCCGGAACTGTCAGCGTGGCCAGCGCGCCGCGTGGCGGCAATGCCTCTGTGATGCCTTGGTCTGCATACCAGTCCACAGATGCCAGTTCCGCCGCACGGCCGCAGCCGGAAACAGCCACCGGTGCGGCCCCGGGGCGATGGATGATCCAGAAGCCATCGCCGCCGATCCCGTTCATATGAGGATAGGCTACAGCAATTGTAGCAGCAGCAGCGACCATTGCTTCAACCGCGCTGCCCCCCGCGGCAAGAATGTCCCGCCCGGCCAAAGCTGCGGCGCGGTGCGGTGCAGACATGCCACCTTTGAACCCATAAGCAGAAGTCAGCATGTCACCACCCTATTGCAGTTGGAAGCCAGGTTGCCAGACCCGGCATGAGAAACACCATGGCAAGTGCCACAAATTGAAGTCCGATGAAAGGCAGCGCACCTTTGTAGATATCCATCGTGCTGACACCAGC
>SKWJ01000052.1 GCA_007128995.1 Paracoccaceae bacterium | reverse complement strand
GGCGTTCACATGACTTTGCGCATCGTGCAGGCCAATTCCTGCTGATAGAAAGCGCGCGCCCCCTTTACCCCATGCCCTGCCGCACCCTATAAGGCGCAGACCAAATCGCGTTTCAACGCTGCGCGTTTCAACAAATACTCGACGGGATATCCGCATGAAGTTCTTTCCCAGCCTGTTTTCGTCAGACATGGCGATCGACCTCGGCACGGCCAATACACTGGTTTATGTCAAGGGGCGCGGAATTATCCTAAATGAACCCTCTGTGGTCGCATATCACATCAAGGATGGGCGCAAGGCCGTGCTTGCTGTCGGGGAAGATGCGAAACTGATGCTGGGTCGGACCCCCGGCAGCATTGAGGCGATCCGCCCGATGCGGGACGGGGTGATCGCGGATTTTGATGTGGCCGAAGAAATGATCAAGCATTTCATTCGGAAGGTGCACCGCAACACCATGTTTTCAAAGCCAAAGGTTATCGTCTGCGTGCCCTTCGGCGCGACACCAGTCGAGAAGCGCGCCATTCGTCAGTCCGTACTGTCCGCGGGTGCGCGACGGGCAGGGCTGATTTCTGAGCCGATTGCCGCGGCCATTGGCGCGGGCATGCCAATCACAGATCCCACCGGCTCGATGGTGGTCGATATCGGTGGCGGCACGACCGAGGTTGCCGTCCTGTCGCTTGGCGATATTGTCTATGCGCGCTCGGTCCGCGTCGGTGGCGACAGGATGGATGAGGCGATTGTCAATTTCCTGCGCCGGAACCTCAATCTGCTGATCGGCGAATCAACCGCCGAGAAGATCAAATGCTCTATCGGAACCGCCCGAATGCCCGATGACGGTCGGGGCAGGTCCATGCTGGTCCGCGGGCGCGACCTGCTCAATGGTGTCCCCAAGGAAGCAGAGATCACGCAAGCACAGGTTGCCGAAGCCTTGGCCGAAACCGTGACAACCATCTGCGAAGCTGTCATGATTGCTCTGGAAACAACGCCGCCGGATCTGGCTGCTGACATTGTCGATCGTGGTGTCATGCTGACAGGCGGCGGGGCGTTGCTCGGCGAACTAGATCTAGCTCTGAGAGAGCAGACCGGCTTGTCCATTTCCGTCGCCGAAGAAGCGTTGAATTGTGTCGCTATCGGAACGGGCAAGGCACTTGAGTATGAGAAACAGTTGCGACACGCGATCGATTACGAAAGCTGACGCAAACAGGGTCAAGGTGTAAGGCGTGGCCGAAGATCACAGGCAGGATCAAGATTTCGTCCGGCCGGTCAGGCGCATTCTGATTGGTCTTCTTATGGTGCTGCTGGCGGTGGTTTTTCTTGTGTGGCGCATTGACAGTCCGCGGGTGGAACAGTTCCGCATGAGCGTGATCGACAGAGTCGTCCCCTCGTTTGACTGGGCGATGCGTCCGGTGTCGCGGGTCGTATCGATGGCCGAAAACCTGAATGCCTATGCCCGCATTCTGGAACAGAATCAGGAATTGCGCCGGGAATTGCAGCAGATGCGGGCATGGCGCGAGGCGGCCCTGCAACTTGAACAGCGCAACGCGCAGTTGCTTGATCTCAATCAGGTGCGGCTGGACCCTCAGCTTACCCATGTTACCGGCGTGGTGATGGCCGATAGCGGTTCTCCGTTCCGCAAGTCGGTGCTTTTGAATGTCGGCGCGCGCGACGGGGTTCAAGATGGCTGGGCGGTGATGGATGGATTGGGGCTTGCCGGACGTATCGCTGGGGTTGGCAACCGCACTGCACGCGTTGTCTTGCTGACGGACACAGCCAGCGCTGTCCCCGTTGTCATACAGCCCTCTGGCCAGCGCGCGATGCTTGTTGGCGACAATTCTGGCTTTCCGATCCTCGAATTCATCGAATCCCCCGAAGATCTGCGCCCCGGAGACCGCGTTGTCAGTTCGGATGATGGTGGAGTGTTTCCTGCCGGAATACTTGTCGGAGAGGTTGTCGCGACAAGCGACCGCAGGCTGCGCGTCAGGATTGCCGCTGACTATGGTCGTCTGGAATTTTTGCGCGTGCTGCGTTCACGGCCAATGGAACGGATCACAGATACAGGTGCCTTGATCACCCCGCCTGGGTCGGAAGCCTTCGATGCCGAAGAGGGTGACACACCGCTCGAGGGCATTCCGGGCGATGGTTGAACGGCGCCAGACCCAGCGGCTTATCTACGTGTTGCTGTTTCTTGGGCTGGCGGCTCTGGTAACCTTTTACAGACTGCTTCCTCTTGGTGGCTATGGTGTCGGGCATGGCCCTGCCGGCGCGGATGAGCTGAACGTCGCCAACGGCTACGCGGGACTGACATCGCTGCCAATGCCAGATATCCTGCTGTGTTTAGGTCTGGCATGGATGGTGCGCAGACCGGATCTGTTGCCGGCACCTTTGATTGCGGGGTATTTTCTTCTGGAAGATATTCTGCTGCTGCGTCCGCCCGGCTTGTGGGCCCTGATCGTTCTGACCGCGACCGAATTCCTGCGATCGCGTCGCACGCAATTGCGCGGGTACGGGTTTGG
>SKWJ01000422.1 GCA_007128995.1 Paracoccaceae bacterium | reverse complement strand
TTCCTTGGTCACGATCTTATCTTCGTGTCCACGAAACCGGCAGCAGCTCACAAAGCTCAAGGCGCACCTCCGAAAGGCCGGGGCACGGTCATTCACTGCGCTGGTCGCGGCCTTCGGCGAAGTCTGTGATCTCTTCACGCCAGAAGAATGCTGGAACTCCTTTCTGGCCGCCGGGTATGTTTCAGGTATAATGCGAAGTGCTTTAAGTGCTGCAGCGCCCGCGTGTCATATTTCAGACCCTCCTGACAGTCCTCGTGCGTGCATCCCTGATGGGGGGGATATGAGGATGCTTCCGGTCTGGTAATCCGGAACGCGAAAGTCCAAGGTTGGTCAGATCGGTCAATTTTTTCCCGCAAGTAGCTGACACATGCCACGCACGGTTAAGCCTGCCCACCCCCTTCTTGGCATCTTTTGGATGGTCGTGACCGGGTTCTGTTTCGTTGCTGTGACGGCTTTGGTGAAATACCTTGGGGACACCATGCCTGCGGCGCAATCGGCATTTTTGCGCTACCTTCTTGGCCTTGTCTTTTTGCTGCCGATGATCTCATCGCTACGAGCGGTGCGCCTCACCCCAGACAATTTGCGGCTCTTTGGAGTGCGGGGGTTTCTGCACGCGCTCGGGGTGATCCTGTGGTTTTATGCGATGACACAGATCCCCCTCGCAGAAGTGACTGCGATGAATTACCTCTCCCCAATCTATGTGACCATCGGTGCTGCGCTGTTTCTCGGCGAGCGGCTGGCGACCCGTCGGATCATTGCCGTCCTGATTGCCTTTCTAGGCGCATTGATCATCCTTCGGCCGGGGGTGAGAGAAATTTCAACGGGTCATCTTGCGATGATCGGAACCGCGATTTTCTTTGCTGCCTCGTATCTCATAGCCAAACGGATGTCGGGTCAGCTTAGCGCGGCGGTCGTGGTCGGGATGCTTTCCATCACCGTCACGATTTTCCTTGCGCCCTTCGCCTGGCTGGTCTGGGTGACACCCAGCGTCACCCAACTGTTCTGGCTGTTCTGGGTGGCGGCCTTTGCGACAGCCGGGCATTACACCATGACACTGGCATTTGCAGCCGCACCTGTGACGGTCACGCAACCCGTAACCTTCTTGCAGTTGGTCTGGGCAGTGGCACTGGGTGCGCTTGTGTTCGACGAAGCGCTGGATGGTTTTGTGCTTCTGGGCGGCGTGGTCATCATGTCCTCGGTGATCTTCATCACCTGGCGTGAAGCTGTCATACGCAAGCAGGCACGCGCAAGGCTGCCGACAGTCTGAAGCGCCGTTTGGGCAGTCAGAGTTCCGCCATCACATCATCCGGGACTTCGAAATTCGCCGTTACGTTCTGAACATCGTCATCGTCCTCCAGAGCCTCGATAAGCTTCAGCAAGGCCCGCGCGCCATCGAGGTCCAGTTCGGTTGTTGTCTGCGGTTTCCAGACCAGCTTGGTGCTCTCTGCATCACCCAGACTCGTTTCGAGCGCGGAGGACACGGCGCCAAGGTCCACATCGGCGCACCAGATGACATGCCCGTCATCCGAGCTTTCGACATCCTCGGCACCCGCATCAATCGCAGCAAGCATGACCGTATCCGGATCGCCCGCGCTTGCCGGATAGACGACCTGCCCCTTCCTGTCGAACATGAAAGCCACAGACCCGGTTTCGCCCAGATTCCCGCCATTCTTGGAAAAGGTAGACCGCACATTTGACGCTGTCCGGTTGCGGTTGTCTGTCATCGCTTCGACAATAACTGCAACCCCACCCGGACCATAACCTTCGTAACGGATCTCGTCGTAATTCTCTGCATCGCCGCCTTGCGACTTCTTGATCGCGCGTTCGATATTCTCCTTTGGCATCGATGCGGCCTTGGCCTCTTTAACAGCCAGGCGCAGACGCGGGTTCTTGTCGGGGTCAGGGTCGCCCATTTTGGCAGCAACCGTAATCTCTTTAGATAATTTCGAGAACATCTTTGCGCGCACCGCATCCTGCCGGCCCTTGCGATGCTGAATATTGGCCCATTTTGAATGGCCTGCCATGATTTCCTCCGACTTGAATATGCGGTCTGGGCGCGTGTTTAGACCAGCGTTCAACCTTTCGGCAAGCCCTGGCTGTATACAAAAGCCATGAAAAAAGCCCGCTTACGCGGGCTTTCTGTTGCGAGCAGGAACTGCGATCAGGCCGCGCGAGAAATCAGCATGTCACTGACCTGTTTCTGCGCAATCGCTTCATCCCCACCGACAACCGCCGCGACTTCGCGAGTCAGACGTTCTAGTGCAGCTTCATACAGTTGCCGCTCGGAATAGGACTGTTCGCGTTGATCATCATTGCGGTGCAGGTCACGGACCACTTCTGCAATGGCCAGCAGATCGCCCGAATTAATCTTCTGTTCATATTCCTGCGCCCGACGAGACCACATCGCCTTTTTGACGCGCGCCTTGCCTTTCAGCATGGACAGTGCCTTGTCTACAAGCTCTGGTGACGAAAGTGAGCGCATGCCCACAGTTGCCGCCTTATGCGTCGGCACAC
>SKWJ01000414.1 GCA_007128995.1 Paracoccaceae bacterium | reverse complement strand
GTCATGTTCGATCTGCGCCCGATCGGCGGACAGGTCAGCCTGTTCCGGGCGTTGCAGGATGAGACCCTCGCAGCAGCGTCGAAGAATTCGATCTTTGTTGCGCATATGGTGTCAAACTCTGTCAAGCATTCGCCGCCCCTTGGACTGTTGCGCAGTTTCGCGACCATTCGTTCGGGCGAGCACAAGAACCATGTCGACATGAAGCTGTCTGGTGTGGTTCCTGTTACCGATCTTGCGCGGGTCTATACGCTGCGCGGACGGATTCCGGCGGCCAATACGCGCGCGCGCCTGCTGGCCGCCGAGGAGCGTGGCATCATCTCTGTCTCGGGCGCGCGAGACTTGATCGAGGCGTATGACCTGATTGCCAATTTGCGACTGGAGAACCAGGCCAATCTGGTGCGCATGGGGCGAAAGCCTGACAATTTTCTTGCGCCCTCTGATCTGTCGGATTTTGAGCGCAGCCATTTGCGCGATGCATTTGTTGTCGTCCGCACCATGCAATCTGCAGTTGGCCAACTGGCCGGCACGCTCAGTTAAACAAGGATATCAGAGCATATGCTTCTGGAATTTCTGGCGGTTATCATTGCAGGGTTCGGCGGTGGCGGCGCGGCGCATATGCTTTACCGTCTCAGCAAGCGCCGACTGCCCGAATGGTTCACGCCTGTCGGGGTCGCGGCGGGCATGCTGTCAATGGTGGTCTACCTTGAATATTCATGGGCAGAGCGGTTTGCGGGCGGATTGCCCGATGACGTCGTCGTGGTCAGTCGCAACCAACATACGTCCTGGATGCGCCCCTGGACATATGCTGTCCCGCTGACAAACCGTATCATTGCCGTTGACAACCGGGTCCGGCAGCGCACTGCACGCAACCCCGATCTCGTTCTCACGGGCGTGATCCTGCAGGAACGCTGGGCCCTGACAATGGGTTTCAAGTCGATATTCGATTGCGCCAATGCCCGTCGTGCGGATCTGACCGAGAACACAAGGCTGGATGAGGATGGCATTCCGCAGGCTGCGGAATGGTACCAGCTGGATGCGGGAGACCCGTTTTTGAGAGTTGCATGTGAAGGAGGAGCACATGGAGGACCACCCGCCGAAGGTTGAGATCCTCGTCGTCGAAGATGAGGACAACATTGCAATTGCCCTGAACTATCTTCTGACGCGCGAAGGCTACAGCCAGACCCGGATCGCGACCGGTGCAGGGGCCGTGGAGATGATCCGGGCCAAGAAGCCGGATCTTGTCTTGCTGGATGTCATGCTGCCAGAGGTTTCGGGATACGAAATCTGCCAGAGTGTCCGCGCGGACCCTGAATGCGAAGATGTGCGTATTCTGATGATGACCGCGCGTGGCTCTGCAATGGAACGGCGCAAGGGGCTTGCGATGGGCGCAGATGGTTTCATCTCGAAGCCCTTCGAGTTGAAAGAACTGCGTGAAGAGGTTCGCAAGATCCTGACGACGGACCGGAACACACTGCCACAAACAGGCAGTGCCGATGCTTGAACGTTTAAGCCTGCGGCTCCGGATACTCTTGCTTTTTGCCGGGCTTGCTGCAAGTGCACTGGCCGCGATCGGTATCAGCGGCTGGCTGGTACTAGCGCGATCAGACACACCAGAGCTGCTCGGCCCGTTGCTGGAAGCGGGCATCATTGGCGGGTTTCTGGTGCTGTTTCTTGTCGCCGGTATCTGGTACCTGTTCGACATGAACGTTGCGCGCGCCATCGACGCCTTGGCGAATGCCATCCGGACCCGCGCGCAAGCCGATGTGAATGAAGATATCGGCGCAGAGCAGGACCGCGCGAGATATCTTGGCGATCTGGCCCCGGCGGCAGCGGCGATGACCCGGTCGCTTGCCGAAACTCGGTCAGCTTTGGCCGAATCCGTCGCGCGCGAAACCTCGCGTCTATCAGCAGAAAAGGCGCGGCTTGAGAAACTGCTGGCAGATGTTCCGGTGGCTGTTCTTCTGTGTACGGCAGACTATCAGCTTGCATTCTATAATGGACAGGCTGTCACGATTCTTGAAACAGGTGGCGCTCCGGGGCTGGACCGTCATTTGCTGGACTATCTGCGCGAAGGGCCTGTGACACATGCTTATGAACGTCTCAGCAAGCTGGGAGATCCTGAAGCAGCTACCGATCTGATCTGCGCCACGACGGGAAGCGGTCGCTTGCTGGCCGGGCGGATGCGTGTGTTGCGGCGCACCGAGAATACGCGCCGGCCGGGTTTCGTGCTGACATTGCGTGATGTCACGGCTGATCTGGCGACACATGCCGCGCGCGAGGCCCTTCTTGCCGAAGTCTTTGATCGCGTGCGCCGCCCCGCGGCCAATCTTCAGACAGTGATCAGTGTCCTGTCTGAAAGTCCGGACATGGCAGAGAATGAAGAGCTGACAGCGGCGATGCTGGCCGAGGTTCGCACCTTGTCATCCGCGATAACCGATCTGGGACGGCGCTATGACGAAGGTCGCAGCGATTGGCGCCCGATGAGTCAGATCCGGTCGCGTGACCTGATGGATG
>SKWJ01000154.1 GCA_007128995.1 Paracoccaceae bacterium | reverse complement strand
CGGTGCTTACGCCCCCTGTCGGATTGAACCTCTATGTCATATCCGGCATCAGCCGGGGCAAGGTTTCCGTACCCGATGTCATCGTGGGGTCGCTGCCCTTCATCGGCGCGCTGGTGATCCTTGTGGGCGTGATGATCGTCTTCCCGCAGGCAGCACTCTGGCTGCCGCAGCAGGTGCGCTGAAGATGACCCTGCCTTATCTGCGCGCAGGCGCTGGCAAACCGCTGGTGCTGGTGCATGGCTATCTGGGCGGCAGCGCACAATGGCAGGACCAGATCGACGCCTTCAGCCTCACCCATGACGTGATCGCCCCCGGCCTGCCCGGTTTCGGACAGGCCGCGCATCTGCCGGGGCCTGCGCGCATCGTGGATTTCGCCGATGCGGTGATGGATTGCATCGATGCGCTGCGGATCGGGCGGTTCACGCTTCTGGGCCACAGCATGGGCGGCATGATCGTGCAGAATATTGCCGTACGGCACAGGGACCGGCTGGAGGGGCTGGTGCTCTATGGCACAGGCCCGCTCGGCCTGATGCCTGACCGGTTCGAGCGGATTGAAACCTCGATGGCGCGACTTGAGGTCGATGGCGTGCCAGCGACCGCAGACAGGATCAGTGCCACGTGGTTTCAAAACGGGATCGCCGCTTCAGGTTACGCAGCGACGCGCGACATTGCGCGGCTTGCCCATCCGCAGGCTGCGCAAAGCGCCCTGATGGCCATGCGGGACTGGGACGGGCGCGATGCGCTTGCACATATCAATATGCCATGCCGCATCCTTTGGGGCGATCAGGACCGATCTTACCGCTGGCCGCAGGTCCATGCATTGTGGAACGGCATTCCCGGTGCCGAGCTTGCGACGATTCCGGGTGCAAGCCATGCTGCACATATTGAAAAACCTCTTCTATTCAACTCGATAGTGCGCGATTTCTTGGACAGGCCGTAAGCTTGCTCGAAACTGAACCAGCCTTGGAAAAAGCCGATACAGCCACTCCGACAAGAGTCAGGCGTCAACCCCGCCTGAACTACGCGCTCCGGAAGTGCGCGCAACATCCTTGAGCTGCCAGCGTAACACGTTCGGCGACGCCGTGTTCTTAATTCCTTCTTCATGTCAGCTTGCGCCCTCCACGGTCGACACCGTGACTGGCCGCTTTCGCAACATACTTCGGATACAATGCTGCAACTGCCAACGAAAGTTATCCGCCCTTTGCGTCGCTTGCAGCTCCTTCACGTGCGCCGATACACCAGCAGGCGGTTATCGGCGGGCATCATGTGGGTTTGGGCGGTGGTGAAGCCATGTGCCCGCGCCAATTCATCGATGGCCTCCACGTCGCGCAGGCCCCAGTGCGGGTTTCGCAGGCGCAGATCAGCGTCGAACGTGGCGTTGCCAGGACCAGTAAAGGCACCGCCTTCGTTGAACGGGCCATAGATCAGCAGCAGACCGCCCTGCCCCAATCCCGCGGCAGATCCGACGATCAGGCCCTCGGTTGCCTCCCAAGGGGCAATATGGGTCAGATTGGCCGTGAAAATGGCGTCGTTCATGTCGCCGGGCCATGGCGGGCGGGCGGCGTCGATCAGCACGGGCGGCAACACCCGGTCTGCCAGCTCAGGGCAAAGCGCGCGCCAGTCCGCTATGGTGGCAAGCCCCTCTAGGGTGGCCTCGCTCGGCTGCCATCTCACCTGTGGCAGGTTGCGCGCCATCCAGAGTGCATGTTCGCCTGTACCGGACGCGATTTCCAGAACGGTGCAGGGCGTGGCGGGCAGCACTTCCGCCAGGGCTGCAGCGATGGGTGCGCGGTTACGCGCTGTCGCCGGGGCGTGCTGCAGATGCGGGGTGAGCGCCACTGTCGCGGGAGGGTCGCTGAGCGGGTCGAATACTGTCATGTTCCATAGCCTTTCAGACCGCATCTACCCATCAACAAGCCCCCAGAACCCGTATTTTCGCCCATGCTGCCCCCGCAGGGTTCCGACAAACTGGTTGTGCGGGGACTGCGCGCCATAGTCGCTGATAGACCCATCAGCGGCCTGACATTCCGCCAGATGTCGCGCCGCATGGCGGTAGCGACTGGATTTCGCCCCTGACAGCGTGTCCATGATCATCGCGCGGCGCAGCAGGGTCGCGGGCAGAGGGTGGCGGGCATCCAGTGCTTCCGCCGCATTTGTCAGGGTCATGTAATCATTGCCGTCAAGCGCCTCTGTCCGCGCCAGAATCAACTGTGCCGCGCGCTCATGCGCAGGCCAGTCAATCAGGAAGCGCAGGGCAGCGCTCAGTCGGGGATGTTGAGCGACCATGTCGAGCGCCTTTTCCTCGGCCTCGATATCGTCGAAATCCGGCAGCAGCTTGAGGTATTTGCGCAGGCCGCGCGCGCTGAGGCTTTGCTCGAATGTAGCCCAGAGATGCGCCTTCAGATCGTCAAGCTTGCCCAGCCGCTCAAGGCACTCTTCATAAACCTCATCCAGATCCGAGCTGAACATCCGAAACGACTTGTCCGCCTCGCGGGCCATCGCATTGCGCGCGAT
>SKWJ01000401.1 GCA_007128995.1 Paracoccaceae bacterium | reverse complement strand
TGCTTTTGCTGGACGAACCGCTTTCGGCCCTTGATGCCCGTGTCAGGCTGCGGCTTCGTGAGCAGATCCGTGATTTGCAGCGCGATCTTGGTGTCACGACAATCATGGTGACCCATGATCAGGAAGAGGCGTTGACAATGGCCGACCGGATCGTTGTCATGAACCACGGGGTGATCGAACAGATCGGCGCCCCGGCCGAGGTATATGCCGCACCGGCAACCGCCTTTGTCGCCGATTTTGTGGGCACGATGAGTTTCTTTGAAGGAACCCTGAAAGCGGCGCAACATTTGAAGGTGGCGGGGATCGACCTTTCCTGTTCCAATGACCGCGGGCTTGCGGCAGGTACAAAGGTAACGGTGGGATTGCGCCCGGAACAAGTGCGCGTGCGCGATGTGACACCTGACACCCCGAACCGGATCGACGTTTATGTTGACGATCTGGAATTCATGGGCGCGTTCTGCCGGGCGCGCTTGCTGACGGTTTCGGGCGATGTTCCGATCCTGGCCGATTTTTCGGTCAACCTGATGCGCGACATGGATATCTCTGTTGGCAAACCCATGACCGTGGCGTTGCCCGAACAGTCGCTGCATGTCTTTCAAACTCCGATTGATGCATTGGCAACCGAAGAGGCTGCGTGATGGCTGACCTGGCTCCCCCTGCGCCACGTGCTGTCCCTTCGCACCGACGAGGCCTTCGGGTTCCATCCGAAAACGCTGTGGCCGGGTTTCTGGTCGCGTTGCTCTGTGTGTTCCTTCTGATTTCGATCGCTCTGCCGCTTTACGCCCTGCTGTCCAAAAGTTTTCAAAGCGCAAGCGGAGAGTTCGTGGGCCTGCGCAATTATGCTGCCTATTTCGCCAATCCGATCCTGATGAATTCGCTGTTCAACAGTCTGTTCATTGCCGCGCTGTCGACACTCATCGTGATCCCGCTGGCATTCACATATGCCTATGCCCTGACCCGAACCTGCATGCCGGCAAAGGCCCTGTTCTACGCTCTCGCCCTGTTGCCGCTTTTTGCCCCCTCCCTGATGTCGGCACTTTCGCTTGTCTATATTTTCGGCAATCAGGGCTTCCTGCGCTGGATGCTGATGGGAAACAGCATCTACGGCCCCATCGGCATTGTGATTGCGCAGGTCACTTATACATTTCCCCATGCTGTGCTTATCCTTGTCACTGCGCTGGGGTTGTCTGATGGCCGGCTTTACGAAGTGGCCAATGCGCTGGGCACACCCAAGACCCGGATATTCCGCACGATTACATTGCCCGGCGCTCAATATGGGCTGATCAGTGCCACATTTATCGTGTTCACACTGGTCATCACGGATTTCGGGATACCGAAAGTCATTGGCGGTCAGTACAATGTGCTGGCGACCGATGTCTACCGCGCTGTTGTTGGGCAACAGAATTTTGAAATGGGGGCGGTTGTCGGCATGATCCTTCTGGTTCCTGCTGTCGTAGCCTTTGGTGTTGATCGGATCGTCAATCGCCGTCAGGTCGCGTTGCTTTCCGCCCGGGCGGTGCCTTATCAGCCCGCGCCGAACATGCGCCGTGACATTGGCTTTGTGATATATTGCAGTGTGGTCGCGGTGCTGGTGGCTGCCGCGCTGGGCGTGGCGGTCTGGGCCTCGTTCATACGCTACTGGCCCTATAACCTGACACTGACAACGGCCAACTACAATTTCCCGCGCTTCGACCCGAATGGCTGGGACCCCTATTTCACATCCATAAAGTTGGCTGTTCTGGCGTCAGTGATTGGCACGGCCGTTATTTTCACAGGTGCCTATATCATCGAAAAGACCAAGGCATTTCCGTTCGCACGCGGTTTTGCACATTTTCTTGCCATGATGCCTGTCGCAGTCCCCGGTCTTGTGCTGGGGCTGGGCTATGTGTTCTTTTTCAATGCGCCGTGGAACCCGCTGAATATCTTCTACGCGACCCTGACAATTCTGGTCGTGAATACCATCACGCATTTCTTCACGGTCTCGCATATCACGGCACTGACCGCGCTGAAGCAGATCGACCGCGAATTCGAGGCCGTGTCAGCGTCGTTGAAGGTGCCGTTCTGGAACACGTTCAGGCGCGTCACTGTGCCGATATGCCTGCCCTCGATCCTCGATATCGCAGTTTATCTGTTCATCAATGCGATGACCACGGTATCTGCGGTCATCTTCCTGTACGGGGCGCAGACGAAACTTGCCTCGATCTCTATCGTGCATATGGACGAAGCAGGCTTCATTGCCGCTGCCGCAGCCATGGCGACGATGATCGTCGCAACCTCCATAGGGGTGAAGATCCTGCATATTCTGCTGGATCGCTACGTTCTGGCGCGCTTTCAGTTCTGGCGGCGCAAATGAAATCGCAGCGGGACGGGGAAGACAACACGCAACGTCATCTGCGGTTTACCCGTCTGGGCAATGCTGCGGACACTGGTTGGCAGTCACCACTGCCACCCGCGCGTGATCGTTTTGCCCTATCCGGGCGACGGCTGGCCTGCAATGGGCGGAAAAGCGGTCGTGGTGGAACAGGGCGGATGCGCAGCCACTGTTTTCCAAGAGCATTGGTCGCGGCTTGCATTCGGCCTCCAACTCCCTGAAACTGGCGGGATGCAGGAAAACCCGACTTCCCGTCGACTCGCGCCGCAGCGCCAGGATGCGATCCTGACTCGGATCGAGACCAATGGCGCTATCCTCGTCACCGATATCGCGCAGCAGTTCGGTGTCAGTTCCGAGACTGCGCGCCGCGACCTCAAGGCATTGGCACTGCGCGGAGCAGTGGAGTTGACGCATGGAGGCGCAGTACGCGCCTCTGCCGTAGAACCGGCATTGGCCAGCCGATCAACACGCAACACCGAGGCCAAGGCGCGGATAGGTCGACGCGCGGCGACGCTGGTCGCCGACGGCATGGTGGTGCTGCTGGATGCCGGGTCGACCACAGCGGCCATTGCAGCGATGCTGGGGAAACGGCGCGGGCTGACTGTGATTACCACCAGCCTGGCAATCGCCCGTGACCTCTGCCGCCACGACAGCTTTCGCATTCAGATCACAGGTGGCACAATCAATCCAGGCGACGAAGCGGCCGAAGGCCCTGAAGTCATGGCTTCGCTTGCGCGGTTCCGGGTCGACATCGCCTTCGTCAGTGCGGGCGGTGTGGCTATGGATGGTTCCGTCACGGATTTCACCCCGCTTGGCGCCGAGACGCGCGGCCTGATGATTGCGGCAGCACATCGCGGCTATTTCGTGCTCGACGCTTCCAAGTTCGGGGCGCGCACGCCGTGCCGGATTATTGGGCAGGACCGCGCTGCCGGGTTGATCACCGACAGCGCACCGCCCGCCACCATCGCCCGCGCACTGGAGGCACGAAATTTGCCTGTACTTTCCGGTTGAGAGGAGATTCCCAACAGTCCTGAACAGATCCATCCGATTTTCTGTTGTAATGAGTGATTATATGTGGATTTATGTGATTCTTCGTTGATCTGGAGACTCTGCATGTCCCTTCCTTCGCATGCGCGCGTGGTCATTGTCGGTGGCGGTATCATCGGCTGCTCTGTTGCCTATCACTTGACCAAACTTGGCTGGAAAGATGTTGTTCTGCTGGAACAGGGGCGACTGTCCGGGGGAACCACCTGGCACGCCGCCGGGCTTGTCGGGCAATTGCGCAGCCATTCCAACATGACCGGGCTGATCCGTTATTCGACAGAGCTCTACGCTGGGCTTGAAGCCGAGACTGGCCTAGCGACAGGCTGGAAGAACTGCGGTTCGCTCTCAGTCGCGCGCACAGACGCGCGGATGACACAGCTTCGGCGCACAGCCGCTGCTGCACGCGCCCAAGGGGTTGAGGTTGAAGTGATCTCGTCCTCCGAGGCGGGCGCGCTCTGGCCGGTGATGGATATCGCGGATATCAAAGGCGCTGTCTGGCTGCCCGGTGATGGCAAGGCCAACCCAACCGACTTGACGCAATCACTGGTCAAGGGCGCGCGCAATCGCGGTGCCTGTGTCGTCGAAAAAATCCGCGTGACCGGGATCAGCACAAAGGACGGGCGCGCTACAGGCGTGCAAACTGACCAAGGCAACATCGCCGCCGAGATTGTGGTGAACTGTGCAGGGCAATGGGCGCGTCAGGTCGGCCAAATGTGTGGCGTATCAGTGCCGCTGCATTCGGCAGAGCATATGTATATCGTCACTGGCCAGATTGACGGGGTGCATCCCGATCTGCCCGTAATGCGTGACCCTGACGGGTATATCTACTTCAAGGAAGAAGTTGGCGGGCTTGTGATGGGCGGGTTCGAACCCGAAGCCAAGCCTTGGGGGATGAATGGTATCCCTGATAATTTTGAATTCTCTCTGCTGCCGGACGACTGGGACCAGTTCGAGATCCTGATGGAAAATGCCTTGATCCGAGTCCCTCGGTTGGCCGATGCCGAGATCAAGGCGTTCTACAACGGACCTGAAAGCTTCACGCCTGACAATAACTTCATACTGGGCGAAGCACCCGAGTTGCGAAATTTCTTCGTTGGTGCAGGGTTCAACTCAATGGGAATCGCCAGCGCAGGCGGCGCCGGTCGCGCACTGGCAGAATGGATCGTGAACAGATCGCCGACCTTGGATCTGTGGCCGGTCGACATCCGTCGCTTTGCGCGGTTCAACAACAACAGCGCCTGGCTGCACGACCGGGTGAAGGAAACACTGGGCCTGCATTACGCAATGCCCTGGCCCAATCGTGAACTCGACACGGGCCGCCCGCTACGCCGGTCGGCCCTTTATGACCGGCTTGCCGCCAAGGGGGCCAGTTTCGGTTCCAAGATGGGATGGGAGCGCGCGAATTTCTTCGCTGGGCCCGGCCATCACAGTGCAATCGACTATGCATTTGGCCGACAGAATTGGGATGCCGCCGTCGCCCGCGAGGTGAAGGCCACACGCGAAGGCGTGGCGATCTTCGATCAGAGCTCTTTCGGAAAGCTGCTGGTACAGGGCCGCGACGCTGCGCGCGAGTTGAACCGGATCTGTGCAGCCAATATCGACGTCTTGCCGGGGCGCACAGTCTATACCGCCATGCTCAACGAACGCGGAGGCTTTGAAAGCGACCTGACCGTGCTGCGGTTGGCGCAGGATCGCTTTTTGCTGATCACTGGCTCAGCGCAGCCGGTACGAGACATGGACTGGATCTCGCGCAATCTCGACGCGACCGCTCATGCATTCATCACGGATGTAACATCGGCCTATGCGGTGATCGCAGTTATGGGGCCGCAGTCGCGCGCATTGCTTGCGCGCATCACGCCCGCCGATCTGTCGAATGATGCGTTCCCCTTCTCAACGGTGCAGGAAATCGACCTTGGCCATGGCACGGGTCTCGCCAATCGGATAACCTATGTGGGTGAGCTGGGCTGGGAGCTGGTGATCCCAACCGACATGGCGGTCAGCATCTACGACCTGCTGCACCAATGCGGCAGTGATCTGGGTCTTGTCGATGCAGGTTATTATGCAATCGACTCCATGCGTCTGGAAAAAGGGTATCGTGCGTGGTCACGCGAGTTGACGCCAGACATAAGCCCCCTCGAGGCGGGCCTCGGCTTTGCCGTGGGCTGGAAAAAAACCGCCTTCCTTGGTCGTGAGGCGCTGCTTTCGACCAAGGCATGCGGGCCGCCCACGCGTCGTATCATTCAGTTCACGCTGGAGAATGATACGCCCATGCTTTGGGGTGGCGAGGCGGTCCTGCGCGACGGGAAGCCAGTGGGCGAATTGCGGTCGGGATTCTACGGCTATAGTCTGGGCCGGGCAGTTGGGCTGGGCCTCGTGACGAACGAGACGGGTGTGGACATAGATTTCCTGCAGAGTGGTTTGTGGGAGATCGACATTGCTGGCGAACATTTTGCCGCCCGCGCGCATCTCGAGTCTGCCTTTGATCCTCTGTCGCAGAAACCCAAGGCGTGATCTTCTGCGATCCTGACAGCCCCCGAGCTCAGTCCCGGCTGCTGGTGGACCGGAGTGACGATGGAATGTCCGGCACTGAAGTCCAGGCCTTGCAGCGGCCCCAATCAGGCGATGTTCCGGTTGCGGGGCTGCTCTGCGAACTGGATGCCGTTGTCGGTCAGAATGGTATGTGTGCCATCTGCAGGGAACACCCACGAGATCAGTCAGTATGTTCGCGAACTGCCAGTATAGATAGGTGTCAAAAGATTGCGATATCCGGATCCCAACCAACCAGACACATCCCGATCTGAGGAGCGCGTCCGCAACAGCATTTATCTGATCCGGGCAGATCAATCCAAAGATGCACTATAGATTGTAGGGCGTGATGATCTGTATCGCGCTTGAGCCTGTGTTTTCTGTGGATGTTTCCGCAGCGCGCATGTCGCAGGCCATGGAAAACAAATGCAGAAGATCTTGCGACAGATCATGATGCAAGACATAGCTGATCGCGCCCTGCGCGAGCAGATGGCGGTTCTCCCGGTCCAGATCATGCGCGATAAAGACTGCGGGGCGCAGTTGATGATCAGCCAGCTTCCTCAAGATGGCCGCATTGCCGCCCCCCATGGAGTAGACCGCCGAAATGTCATCGCAGTCGGACAAGAGCGCATCAAGTGCTCTGCCGGTCGCCGCGGTCATCCCTGCGCCCCCGCTTGCGTCAATGAACCGTGTCTGCGGCCTGAAGGCGGTGATCTGGTCACGAAAGGCCCGAAGTCGATCCGACTCGCCCCTGAAGCTGTCCTGGCTGCGCGATGTCAGAATTGTCGCCCGCTGTCTGGGCAGGCTCTGGGCGATCAGATACGCCGCAATGCGCCCCGCTTGGGCATTGTCGAGGCCAAAATACCCTTTGCGCGCACTTCCCGGCAGGTCGGTGACAAGCGTAAATACGGGAATATTGGCCTTTGCCAATGTCTCGATCATGGCGCGGATTGCAGGTGTGTCGCGCGCTTTCAGGCAGATACCATCACTGCCCCGCTTTGACAGGCGCGTCAACGCGCTCAGGGTTTCGGCTTCGGACATGATTTCATGAAACTGAAAGCGGACCCGGATTGCGGCTGCGGGGAAGGCGTTGAGCGCAGTTTCCGCCGCCTTCCGGATTTCACGCGAGAAGCGTGTGGGCGCTTCTGCCAGCACGTCCAGATACATCCGTCTGCCGCGCGCGGCCAGTTGCGCTTCCTGTGCTGTCAACTCTCGCAAGGCCAGATCAACCCGCTTGCGTGTTTGCGGGCTGACATTGGGCCGGTTGTTCAGCACACGGTCAACAGTGGCTGTTCCAAGCCCCGCCTGCCGCGCAATCTCCTTGATCGGGAACCGATGTGTCATTGATGTGTTTCTGATGTGAATTTTCTCAGAAGGCAAGGGTATTGCGCGCTAGGATCAGAGATGTTGCAATGTTGGAGGATGCCACCATGACACTTGATCTTGCCGTACCCACGACGGGGTTTTACGACGAATCTGCCTGTGATCTGGCGGAATTTTCGGCCCTGACAGCCCAGAAAACCGATCTTGCCGCAATTCCCCATGCGCAAAAGACCCTGCAAAATGTGCCCATCTACGACATGACAGCGCTGTCGCCCATGCTGGGGCAAACTGCCAGTCGGCGCGTCCTGATGGCGGAATGGGCGCGCGTCTTGCAACATGGTGCCGGGGTGTTCGTGCTGAAACAGGCCTGCCCTGACCATGATGCGATTGATCAGGCCACGGCGTGCTATGAGCGGGTGATCGCAGCGGAACGGGCGGCGGGCGGCGCGGCGGCGGATCATTTCGCGGCAGCCGGCAGCAATGACCGGATCTGGAATTCACTGCAGAAACTGGCACTGGACTCGCCTGCCACCTTTATCCGCTATTTTTCCAGCCCTGCCATCGATGCCGCCTGCGAGGCATGGTTGGGACCGAACTATCAGATGACCGCGCAAATCAATCTTGTGCATCCCGGCGGGCAGGCACAGCAGGCGCACCGCGATTATCATCTTGGGTTTCAGACCGCTGACATCAGTGCGTCCTATCCGGCCCATGTGCATGACCTGTCGCCGCTGATGACCCTGCAAGGCGGAATTGCGCATTGTGACATGCCGATTGCCGCAGGCCCAACCAAGCTTTTGCCGTTTTCGCAATTGTACAGACCGGGCTATGCGGCATGGCGGCGCGATGACTTCCGCGCGCATTTCGAAGCACATTGTGTACAACTGCCCCTTGAGATGGGGGATGCGATTTTCTTCAATCCTGCGCTGTTTCACGCCGCCGGAGCCAATAAAAGCGCCGACATTCACCGTATGGTAAACCTGTTGCAAGTGTCTTCGGCATTTGGACGCGCAATGGAAACCGTTGACCGCATCGCCATTTGCAAAGCTGTCTTTCCGGCCCTGTGCGCCCGGATGGCAGCCGGACAAATGCCGGATGATGGTCTGGAGGCAGTGTTGGGCGCTGCGGCAGAAGGGTATTCCTTTCCGACCAACCTTGATCGTGATCCACCTGACGGCGGGCTGGCACCAAAAACGCAAAAAGCCATCCTGCGCGAGGCTGTGGTGGAGGGCTGGACAGCGCAAGCCTTGGCAGAAGCGCTGGAGGCTTTGGCTGCGCGGCAAATGCCTTGAAGGTGCAGCGCATCGCCGCGTGCTCTTGCTGAGATCATGTCAATCTGCGAAGATTGACATGATCCTGATGAAAGACCTGCAGGAATGAGACTGATTGACCCGGCCCATCCGTTCTATCGCCCCAAATGGCGCCGCTACCTGCTGGTTGCAGCGCCATTTGTCTGGGCAAGCGTCGAATGGAGCATCGGCAACCCGATCTGGGCCTATCTGTCGGCCGCGATTGGCGGCTTTCTGGCCTGGCATCTTGTGCTGAACTGGCGTTCAGACAGCACGGACTAAACGGCAAGCTCGACAGGCTGGCCACGCTCTCTCGACAGGGTTGCGGCATCAGCCATGATCTGCGCGCGCAGCCCGTCAACGATGCCGGGGTCAGCGCTTGCGCCACCCGTTGCCGCCGCAACAAAGGCTCGCATTTCCGCAAGATAGGCCGCCCCGTAGCGTTCCAGAAAGAAATGCTGCGCCGGATCGCGGCGAAAACCGGCTTTGGTGGCAATTTCAACAGTGCTTTCAAGCTGGTTTTCAGCACGCAGCATCCCATCTGCGCCATGCACCTCGATACGCTGGTCATACCCGTAAGACGCCCTGCGGGAATTGGAAATCTGGCAAATCCGCCCGCTGGCTGTGGTCAGGATCACAGCTGCGGTGTCCACATCCCCCGCGACCCCGATCTCGGAATCGACAAGGGCACTGCCGACCGCGTGCAGGCGGATAAATTCCTCGCCCATCAAGAAACGCGCCATGTCGAAATCATGGATCATCATGTCCCGAAACAGCCCGCCAGAGCGTTCGATATAGGAGATCGGGGGCGGTGACGGATCGCGCGACGTGATCGTGACAAGTTCCACCGCGCCAATATCACCGGCCCGGATACGGGACCGCAAAGCCGCGAAATTCGGGTCAAACCGGCGGTTGAAACCAGTCATGAAGGGCACGCCTGCCGTGTTGACTGCATCCATGCAGGCGTGGATGTTGTCCACCGACATATCGACCGGCTTTTCGCAGAAGATCGCTTTGCCATGCTTCGCAGCGCCGATGATCTGGTCAAAATGGCTGTCTGTGGGCGTGCCGATGATGACAGCATCCACATCTGCCGCCACGAGGATCTCATCCACGGCGCGTATATCTGCCCCGGTTGTTGCGGCCAGTCCCTGCGCGGCGGCGGGCACCGCATCGGCAACTGCCACGATCTGTGCGCCCTCCAGCGCCTGAAGGCTGCGCGCATGAACCTGCCCGATCCGCCCACACCCCAGTAGCCCTATTCTCAGCATCTTACGCCTTTCCTGATGCGCCAAGTCCCCGGATGACCGCGCGCGCGGCATCGA
>SKWJ01000342.1 GCA_007128995.1 Paracoccaceae bacterium | reverse complement strand
GCATTGGCCTGCCAGATCTCTACCAGCGTGTGCGGGACAGGGCGGGCCTGTTCGTCAAGGACGCGCCCATGCATCAGGATCCTTTCGCCCACCGCTGGCGCGGCGCCGTTGGTCCAGTTCAGGATCAGGTTATTGTCCAGAGGGCCAATTTGGTTATGCCCGAAGCGCGGACCGGTTTCCTCGGATGGGCCGGAATCCATCGACAGAAGCGGAAGACCGGGCGCGCGGGCAACACTGGTCTTGTAATCCGGATCATAGGGAACAGGGTGCACCCATCGGTTACGGGGAATCAAGGGTCCGTCAGTCTGCATTGTCAGCCGCCTCCATGGTCGCAAAGGTCTCTTTGGCCAGTTTGATCGCGTGGTTGGCCCGTGGCACGCCAGCATAGATCGCGACATGCTGAAACGCTTCCATGATATCGCGCTGGCTTGCGCCGGTGCGAGCAGTGGCGCGGATATGCATCGGGATTTCTTCAAAATTGCCCGTTGCCGCCAGAATGGCCAGTGTCAGCATCGACCGCTCGCGCAGACAAAGCGCATCCGACGCCCAGACAGTGCCCCAGGCCGCCTCGGTAATCAGGTTCTGGAAAGGGGTGTCCAGATCCGTGCGCCCGGCCTCGGCACGGTCAACATGGGCGTCCCCCAGAACGGCGCGCCGCATGCGCATGCCTTCCGAATAGCGGTCTGTCATGCACTCTCCCTTCCTGATACAGTTGCGCGCTCCACCCGTAAACGGTATGCCATGCCATGCAAACAAGATAAATTATATTCTTTTCAATCTGTAATAACCTCCAAGTTATGATTTATTCTTTCCAAACTGGCGTGTTGCGCGCAGTGTGTCTGGCATCTTCGGAAAGGGCCCTGCCTATGGATCCGCGCCTGCGTCTGCGTCATTTGCGCTGTTTTCTGGAAACGGCGCGGCTTGGCGGATTGTCGGCAGCCGCCGAGGCGCTGGCCGTGTCGCAACCCGCCGCCTCGAAAACCCTGCGTGAATTGGAAGAAATCGTCGGCGCCGCCCTGTTCGACCGCTCAACCCGGCGACTGGTGCTCTCGCCTGCCGGGCGCGTGTTCCAGCAACATGCCGGTGCGGCGATGCGGGCGCTGGAAGCTGCGCAGGATGCCGTGCGCCAGGCCCCCGCGCGACTGACGCAACTGACGGTCGGGGCGCTGCCGACAGTCGCAACAGATGTCCTGCCCCGCGCGGCGCTGGCCTTCAATGCGCAGTACCCCCATTGCACGCTGCGCGTCACCACAGGGCCGAACTGGCTGTTGCTGTCGCAACTGCGCGAAGGCACGCTTGATCTTGTCGTCGGGCGCATGCCGGGCGCCGAGCAGATGACAGGCCTGACCTTTCGCCAGCTCTACTCCGAGCGGGTGGTGCTGGTTGTGCGTCCGGGCCATCCGCTGCGCCAGACAGCGGATTTCGGCGCGGCGCTGGGCAATTACAAGCTGATGCTGCCCCCTGCGAAAGCGCTGATCGCGCCGGCGGTGCGGTCATGGCTGGTCAGCATCGGGCTTGCGCATGCAGAGCCGGAATTCGAAACCGTTTCACTGGCCTTTGGCCGCAAGCTTGTGCTGTTGTCAGATGTGGTCTGGTTCATTTCCGAAGGCGTGGTCGCGGATGAGGTTGCGGCCGGTGTGCTGGCCACGCTCAGCCCGGATACCGAATTGCTGGCAGGTCCCGTTGGCATTTGCCAGCGTGACACCCCCGACATGTCATCCGAAGCCACCGCCTTCGTGCGCGTGCTCTTGTCGCTGTCGGGTCCGCCTGACCTGTGATGCGCGCGATTGCCCAACCCCTTGGCGCAGATGACACGATCAGATCAAGGTCAGGTTGCTGATATGGGCGCGCACAAGCGCGGGCGTGTTTTCACTATTGGAAGATACCGCCACCGCGACCAGTGTTTCCAGCGGCGCGTTGAATACACGCGGAAAATCGCGCGTAAGATCGACACTTTCGGAAAACCGCCCCGTTTCCGGGCGGCGCGTTATCAGATTGCGCAGCCGGTCCGGCGCATGCGGGCTAGGAACGACAGTTCCCGGCGGCTGGTTTCCGCCCCAAGTATACATCAGCACCTTCACCGCGCGATTGCGCAAAAGGGAACTGATCGAACTGCCCTCGCGCACATTTGACGCCTGTGCGCCCGGCATGCTGACAAAAAACATGCCAAGGTTGCGGTCGTCATTGCCGATCTGGGACAGGTCGGAGGGGGGAACAGAACTTTCCACTTCCCAGTCCCATGTGGCGCGGGTTGCGTCGCGCTGTGCAGGCGGCAGAATACGGTAAAGGATCGAGGATGCTCCATCCGAGATCACTGTCAGGCGCGAGGGGCGCAACTCGAACCGGTTGGGCGCGAGACGGCGAAAGGTCAGATGGTCCCATGCAGAATCAAAGCTGACAGTGCTGGCGGATGCGCCTGTCAGACCCAGCCCGCCAAGTGCAGCAAAGGCCGTGGCACTGGTCAGGCAAGCGCGGCGTGTGAATCTCATCTCATCGCTCCATGTTGCGTTATGTCTAAGACGATACGGTTCTCATGCGGCATTGTTTCAGTCTGGGGCCTCACAAAGCTGCGAGCCCGGGGCCTTTTTTCGGTGTCCTGCCTGACGCAGAACTTAAAACCTGTGTCACCCGCTTCGGCAAGGCTGTAGCAGAACCCATGCCTGCCGCCTATGTTAGGGGGAATCCAGCCATGGCCTCAGCAAGGGCATAACGGAACAAGGGCGTGAAGCGTGAAGAAAAAGACACTATTCGTAACCGGGGGCGGTTCAGGTCTGGGGGCGGAACTGGTGCGCGCTGCCCACAGACGGGGCCATCATGTCCTGTGCACCGGGCGGCGGGCGATTGCCGATCTGCCTTCCGATTTTCCCGATCTGCCCTATCTCTCCTGTGATCTTGCCAGCGCTGGCGGTGCACAGGTGACTGCTGACTGGGTGCAGTCTCATCTCTCGGGTCGGCGGGTCGATTGCGCCTTGCTGAACGCGGCTGCCGGGTATTTCCGGCCTCTTTCCGCTGAAACACCCGAGGCGATTTCCGAAGTGTTGACCCTCAATCTTGACGCAAACATCGTGCTGGCGCATCGGCTTTCGGGCAACCTTGAGGGGGGCACACTGGCGCTGATTGGCTCTGTCGCCCATAAAGGGGCCGCCGGCATGCCGGTCTATTCCGCCAGCAAGGCCGCGCTGGACGGGTTTGGCCGTGCACTGGCGCAAGAGTGGCGGGGCAGGGTGGCTGTCCGGGTGCTGCATCCCGGTCCGATTGCCACAGGCATGTCCGCGCGCGCTGGTCGCAAAGTCGATCTGGCTGACCGGCTGTTCCTGTCACCCCGTCTGATGGCACGGATCATCCTCGATGCTGCACTTGCCCCGCGCGGACGCGACCGGCAGATCATTGGCTATCTGCGTGCGCTGCGCGGCCAGATCCTGCCCCTTGGCAGACAGGCTGCATGATGGCGCGGGTGCTGATCACCGGCGCTGGCAGCGGATTGGGTGCTGCCCTCGCCACGCAGTGCATGGGACAGACAGCGGCAGAGGTCACCGCGCTGGACCTCGCGCCCGGCAAACCGGGCCCGCACTGGGTTGTCCATGACATGGCTGCGCGAGATTCGTGTATCTGGTCAGGTCTGGCGCAAGACTTGAGGGCGCGCGGGCCTTTCGATCTGGTGATCCTCAATGCCGGGATCAACGCAACCGGACCCTTTGAAAACGTCGCGCTTGACGCGCATCAGGCGGTCACGGCGGTGAACCTGCATGGCCCGATCCGACTGACCCATATGCTCCTGGCTGAAGAATTGCTGGCCCCGCATGGGCGGCTTGTCTTTGTGGCGTCGCTGTCGTGTTTCACAGGCTATCCGGGGGCCGCAAGCTATGCGGCCAGCAAGGATGGTCTGGCCAGTTTTGCGCGCGCCTTGCGCAGGCCTTTGCGCAAGTCCGGGAATATCTGTGTGCAGCTTGTCTGTCCCGGCCCGATGGACACCCCTCATGCGGCACAGCATGCACCGAAAGGGGCAAAGGCTGACCGCCGCCTTGCACCCGGGATCGTGGCACAGAAAGTGCTGGATGCCAGCCGCAGCAAGTTTCTGATTGTTCCCGGATTTGGCGCAACCATGGCGGCGGCACTTGGACGCCTGTTCCCTCAGACCATGACCCGGATCATGGGGCGGGTTCTGTTCCAGCGTCTGAAGGCGCGGCCGTGACCAGCGTTTCGGCCACCTGACGCAGCAGATCAAGCAAAAGCGACTGCGCCGCTGTCGGGACCCAGTCCACCCGGTAGGTCAGCCCGATCTTCCGCGGTGGCCAGGCGATGTCTGTTTCAATGGGCACCAGCAGACCGCGCCTGACTTCGGCTTCTGCCTGCCGGCTGGATATGCACCCCAGCAGGTCCGAGCGGATCAGCAATTCGCGGATCAGCAGGATTGAGCCGATTTCCATCAGATTG
Organism: Paracoccaceae bacterium; assembly: GCA_007128995.1. Lineage (GTDB taxonomy): Bacteria > Pseudomonadota > Alphaproteobacteria > Rhodobacterales > Rhodobacteraceae > Roseinatronobacter. Next base: position 23,676 of record SKWJ01000342.1, on the reverse strand, counting down.
GACGGTGCGGGCAACACGCCCTCGGCCACAAGCCGGTCGAACTGGGCGCGTGCGGGGGTTCCGGGGCGTTGGACGATCCAGCCGAAGCGGGTAAACGCGTCCGGTCGGACTGGGGACTGCGCCGCAAGCGGATGGCCCGGCCGTGCCACGATGCCCAGACGGTCGGAAAACAGCGGTTCCTGGATCACATCCTCGATCGGCAAGGGTGCGCGCAATGCGCCGATGATCACATCCAGATCCCCCCGCCGCAACCCGGCGAGCATTTCGGAATATGGCCCATCAAGAACGGTGACAAGTTGCGTCGGACGCTGTGCACGGAACCGCGCCAGGGCTTCGGGCAGCAACGCCGAGCGCGACAGCGGCAGCGCACCAATTACGATGCGCCCAACCTCGCGCCCGTCATATTCTGCAAGTTCTGCCTCGATCTGGTCAAACTCGGCAAATGACAGACGTGCTGCCTGCGCAAGCCTGTGGCAGGCGCGATTGGCTAGGATACCCATTGCGCTGCGGGTAAACAGCGTGCGCCCGGCCGCCTGTTCGATCTGGCTGATGGCCCGGTGAACGGTGGGCTGCGCCAGTCCAAGCCTGTGCGCAGCCAGTGTCGAGTTCTGCGCCTCGCTCACGGCGACCAGTGCCTGCAACTGCGCTGTCGTGGCCGTCACCGGCAGGCGCGGTCCGGTTTCGGCAAGGGCGGCATCCAGCCTTGCCACAGCGCGGCGCAGGCGGGGTTCCAGCAGCTGACCGCGTTCGCTCAGCGTGAATCCGTGTCGGTTGCGCTCGAACAGCGCGCCGCCGGCCTGCTCTTCCAGCTTGGCAAGGGCCTGGGTCACGGCCGGTTGCGACACCCGACATTTATGCGCCGCAAGACTGGCAGAGCCAAGCTCCGCCACGGCCAGAAAAACCCGGAAATGCCGCAGGTTGCGAGAGGTCACGAGATCCGGTTCCCTTGTTAGCCCAACGGACATTATAGCAAAAACTGATACTGCGTCACATGCTTTGCATTTGTAAATTGCGGCGAGTTCGTGGGACGGTGCCACGTTGCCACAGAAGGGGGATGACAGCATGACCGGAACGCAGCGCACTGCGCTTGTCATTTCCGCACATGCGGCGGATTTCGTCTGGCGCTGTGGCGGTGCGATTGCCTTGCACGCAAAGCAAGGTGTCAAGGTCACTGTTGCCTGTCTGTCCTTCGGAGAGCGTGGCGAAAGCGCGCGTTTGTGGAAAGAAGGCAAGACGCTGGCAGAGGTCAAGGCCATCCGCCACGCCGAGGCCGAGGCCGCCGCGAAGATATTGGGCGTGCACCAGCTGGAATGTTTTGATCTGGGCGATTACCCGTTGCAGATGACGCGGGCAGACAAGGACCGGCTGGTGGACCTGATCCGCGCGGTTCAGCCTGCGTTCATGTTGTCTCACAGTCAGTATGACCCTTACAATACCGATCATATGTACACCACGCAGGTGGTGATGGAGTGCCGCATGATCGCGCAGGGCTGGGGCCATAATCCGGGCCAGACGGTTCTTGGTGCGCCACAGCTTTATCTGTTCGAACCGCATCAGACCGAGCAGATGGGCTGGAAACCCGACACATTCCTTGACATTTCTTCTGTCTGGGACCGCAAGCGCGCGGCGATGGAAGAGATGCAGGGACAGGCCCATCTGTGGGACTACTACACCCGCGTCGCCCAGCAGCGCGCCAATCATTTCAAGCGCAATTCGGGCGGCCAGTCCGGGGGGCGCGACTGCACCCATGCCGAAGCATTCCAGTCCGTGTTTCCCCGCACCGTCGATGCGCTGTAGGGCGCGCGAAACCGAGAGAGAGGCCCTCGCTTGACAGACACGTCACACCATCCCGCCTTCGATATCGCCCATCTTGGCCATGTTGAGATGCTGACAGACCGGTTCGAAGACAGTCTGGAGTTTTTCACCCGCGTCTATGGGCTGAAACTGTCAGAACAGTCCGGCGACAGTGCCTATCTGCGCGCCTGGGATGATTATGAATATTGCTCGCTGAAACTCACCCGCGCCGCGACGACCGGTGTTGGCCATATCGGTTACCGCGCGACCAGCCCCGAAGCCCTCGCGCGGCGCGTCGCGATCATCGAGGCGTCGGGCTTCCGGGCGCATGGCTGGAGCGATGACGACCCGTCGCACGGGCCTGCCTTCCGGTTCGAGGATCCGTTCGGCCATATCTTCGAGATATATTATGACACGCGCCGCGCCGCGCCTGAAGGTGCCGAGCGGCCTGCCCTGAAAAACACCGCCAGCGCCTTCACCGGGGCCGCGCCACGGCGACTGGACCACCTGAACCTGCTCGCGGATGATGTCACCGAATTTCGCCGCTTCATGGAAGTCTGCCTTGGCGCACGGGTGACGGAATATATCCAGCTGGACAATGGCCGTCTGGGCGGGTGCTGGTTCACCATCAACAACAAGAGTTATGATCTGGCCTGCACCGAAGAACATGGCGGCGGCAAGGGGCGGCTGCATCATGTCACCTATGCCACCGATCAGCGCGAAGACATCCTGCGGGCCGCCGATATCTTCTTGCAAAACGGTGTCCATATCGAGCAAGGACCGCACAAACACGCCATTCAGGGCACATTCTTTCTGTATGTCTGGGAACCGGCCGGAAATCGGGTCGAGCTGGCCAATGCCGGGGCAAGGCTGATCCTTGCACCCGACTGGGAACCTGTCTGCTGGACCGAGGCAGAGCGGCGCAAGGGGCAGGCCTGGGGCTTGAAGACCATCGAGACATTTCACACGCATGGCACGCCGCCGATAGACAAGGGGTGAGATATGGCTGTGGTGGTTCAGAATGTGAGGCGCGCCGACCCCGAGGTGATCGACACACTGGGCCGCGCCGGTGTTGCCACCGTGCACGAGGCGCAGGGCCGGACAGGGTGCCTTGGCACCCTGCTGCGCCCTGTCTGGCGGGGGGCGCAGGTTGCAGGTTCGGCGATTACCATCAGTGCGCCGCCGGGCGATAACTGGATGCTGCATGTCGCCATCGAACAGGTGCAGCCCGGGGATATCCTTGTTCTGGCCCCAACCAGCCCTTGTGAAGACGGCTATTTCGGGGATTTGCTGGCCACCTCTGCACTGGCCCGCGGTGCCCGTGGTCTGGTGATCGAGGCAGGCGTCCGCGATGTCGCCGAACTTCAGGCGATGCAGTTTCCTGTCTGGTCAAAGGCGATCAGCGCACAGGGCACGGTGAAGGAAACGCTTGGTTCGGTGAATGTGCCGATCATCTGTGCTGGCCAGTCAATCGCGCCCGGCGATGTGATCTGCGCTGATGATGATGGCGTGGTGGTGGTGCGGCGTGCCGATGCCGCTGATGTGGCTGAAAAGGCAAGGGTGCGGCTTGCGCAGGAACAGGTCAAACGCGCGCGTCTGGCCAAAGGCGAACTCGGCCTTGATATGTATGACATGCGCGCACGCCTGAACGCCAAGGGCCTGAGGTATATCTGAACAGCAATCAGAAGCGGGATACAGGCATGACCGACCCTTTCACCGATGGGATAGCCTGTCTCTGGATGCGCGGCGGCACATCAAAAGGGGCGTATTTCCTCGCGCGGGATCTGCCGTCAGATCCGGGCGCGCGCGACAGTTTGCTGCTGCGCGTCATGGGCAGCCCGGACCCGCGCCAGATTGACGGGATCGGCGGTGGCACGCCGCTGTGTTCCAAGGTGGCAATCCTGTCGCCGTCAACTCGCAGTGATGCCGATATCGACTACCTGTTCCTTCAGGTCTATGTCGATCAGGCGGTGGTATCGGATGCCCAGACTTGCGGAAATCTTCTTGCCGGTGTCGGCCCCGCCGCGCTGGAACGCGGCTTGGTCGCTGTGGGCGGGAACACCACCCGCATCCGCATTCATATGGTCAATACTGGCGAAGTGGCCGTCGCAGAGATCCAGACGCCGGGCGGGCGCGTGTGCTATGCGGGGCAGGCGTCAATTGACGGCGTTCCGGGTCGGCATGCGCCGGTGACGCTGTTGTTCGACACACTGGCAGGCTCTGTCTGCGGGGAATTGCTGCCGACAGGGGCGGTGCGCGATACGCTTGACGGGCTGGAGGTAAGCTGTATCGACAACGGCATGCCTGTCGTGCTGCTGCGGGCTTCCGATCTTGGATTGACCGGACAGGAGAGCTGCGCAGAGCTGGAAGCCAATCAGGCCCTGAAGGCGCGGCTGGAACGTCTCCGGCTTGCCCTTGGCCCAGCGATGGGTTTGGGCGATGTGACACGCAAATCCGTGCCCAAGATGACGCTTCTGTCCGCCCCGGTGGCGGGCGGTGCAATCAGCACGCGCAGCTTCATTCCGTATCAATGCCACAGTTCGATCGGGGTGTTTGCGGCCGTGTCGGTTGCAACTGCCTGCGCCTTGCCGGGCAGCGTTGCCGAAGGGGTGGCGCAGCGCCCCGAAGATGGCCGCTACCTGATCGAGCATCCGACCGGGGCCGTCGGGATCCGTGTGGAAACAGGCGCTGATGGCAAGGTACTGCGCGCAGGGACGCAGCGTACAGCGCGCAAACTGTTTGATGGCCGCGTCTTTCCGGCCCCCGCTCCGGACTGATCCCTCTTCGCGCGATCGGCAACTCTCTGCTTTGTGCGCCCTGTGTGAGCAAAACGTGCCTTTCGCTGGCGCAGAATTGCGTTATGTGAACGACATGGATATTTCGCGTCGCTCCCTTCTTCTTGCCCTTCCCGCGCTGGCGCTGGCACGGCCCGCCTTTGCCCAAGCGATTCCGCTTGCCGAGATTTCGCGGTATTTCAACGGCTTTCAAACGGCGGAGGGTGAATTCACCCAAGTCAATCCCGATGGCAGCCTGTCGACAGGGCGCGTGTTCATCCGCCGTCCCGGCCGCGTCCGGTTCGAATACGATCCGCCAGAAGCGTCGCTTGTGATGGCGGGCGGCGGGCAGGTGGCGATTTTCGACAGTCGGTCGAATACCGGACCGAACCAGTACCCGTTGCGCCAGACGCCCCTGAACCTGATCCTGGAACAGAACGTGGATTTCGAGAACCGAAGAATGGTTGTCGGTCACAGTTCCGACGGGTCCACGACCACTGTTGTCGCGCAAGACCCCGAGAACCCGCAATATGGCTCTATCCGGCTTGTCTTTTCAGCCAATCCGACAGAGTTGCGGCAATGGGTGATCCGCGATGATTCTGGCGCTGAAACCACGGTGATTCTGGGGAACATGCAGTTCGGGGGCAGCCTGTCCGCGCGTCTGTTCAATATCACAGCCGAAGCCGAGGCGCGCCAGCGCTAGAACTGGCGTTGCGTCAGGCAGGGCGCGTGCGCAGCCTCTCGCAAGGCCAACCGCTGCGCCTTTTCCACTTGCTGGCGGCGCTGGGCACGGCTTTGTCAATGGCTGGCAATCAGCGCGCCGGAACGGGCCGAACGCGCAGGATATTCTTGACATCGTTGCAAGTGCAACCAATAACATCGGGGCATGTATGTATGACAGGGGGTTGCCATGACACGCCATGACTTGCCGCAGGGAATGGTTCGTGCGCCGTCTCAGGCTGGCCCGCATGAAGGCTACATGCCCGGCTTCGGCAATGACTTTGAAACCGAAGCCTTGCCCGGTGCGCTGCCGCAGGGAATGAACTCGCCTCAGAAATGCAATTACGGGCTTTATGGCGAACAGCTCTCAGGCACGGCCTTCACGGCCCCCAGCCATCAGAACGAGCGTACATGGTGCTACCGCATCCGGCCATCGGTCAAACATTCGGGGCGCTATGCGCGGGTCGATCTGCCCTACTGGAAAAGCGCGCCCTGCATTGTGCCAGATGTGATCAGCCTTGGCCAATACCGTTGGGACCCGGTGCCCCATACAGATCAGCGGCTGACATGGCTGACAGGCATGCGCACGATGACGACGGCCGGCGATGTGAATACTCAGGTGGGCATGGCCAGTCATATCTATCTGGTCACCGACTCCATGAAAGATGCCTATTTCTATTCGGCTGACAGTGAATTGCTGGTGGTGCCGCAGGAAGGCCGGTTGCGCTTCTGCACGGAACTGGGCGTCATTGATCTGGAACCCAAGGAGATCGCGATCCTCCCGCGCGGGCTTGTCTATCGTGTCGAAGTGCTCGAGGGGCCGGCGCGCGGGTTCGTCTGTGAAAACTATGGTCAGAAATTCGAATTGCCGGGGCGCGGCCCGATTGGCGCAAACTGCATGGCCAATCGCCGCGACTTCAAGACACCTGTTGCTGCATTCGAGGATCACGAGGCACCCTCAACCCTGACCATCAAATGGTGTGGTCAGTTCCATATGTGTGAGATCGGCCATTCGCCTTTGGATGTGGTGGCCTGGCATGGGAATTATGCACCAGTAAAATATGACCTGCGCAGCTATTGCCCGGTCGGCGCAATCCTGTTTGACCACCCCGACCCCTCGATCTTCACAGTGCTGACCGCCGCCTCTGGCGTTCCCGGTACGGCAAATATCGATTTCGTGCTGTTCCGTGAACGCTGGATGGTGGCCGAGGACACCTTCCGCCCGCCGTGGTATCACAAGAACATCATGTCGGAACTGATGGGCAATATCTATGGCCAGTATGATGCGAAACCGAAAGGATTCGTTCCCGGCGGCATGTCGCTTCACAACATGATGTTGCCCCATGGGCCGGATCGCAATGCGTTTGAAGGCGCATCCAACGCCGATCTGAAGGCCGAAAAACTGGACAATACCATGTCCTTCATGTTCGAAACCCGGTTCCCGCAGCATCTGACAGAGTTTGCAGCGCGCGAGGCGCCGCTGCAGGACGACTATGTCGATTGCTGGGATGGGATCGAGAAAAAATTCGATGGCACGCCGGGGCTGAAATAACCCCGCGCGCGGCCCATCTGCGAAATCTTTACCTGCACCAGGCATCCTGCCATCTGCCCCGACCGCAGGACCCTGCCATGACCCAAGCCCCGCAGACCCACCGTCTTCGCCCCGCTGATGGAAGATATCATGGACCATGGCGAAGCGCAGTTCGGCTATCTGCACGCGCGCTGATGCGGCCAGACATCCAGCCGCATGGGCGTTTTGAGGGCACCTGGTAACCATAAGTTATCAAATTGTCGATCCGTGGTGCCGACACCTTTGATCTTGATCAGCGGAGGGTCCGTTGGGTATCCCGAATTTTTTTTAACATATTCGGAGTTTCATCAATGTCCCATTCCCTCAAGCCGGTCGCGCTGGCCGCTACCCTTGCTTTTGGCCCCGGCCCCGGCCTGCGCGGAAGCGGGTGCGCGCAGATGCAGCACAGGCGCACAGACACCGGTCATGGAACCCAAACCTGTCTTTCCTCGTTTCCCGTCATACCCATCCGATGCGACAGGAGCATATAATGCCAAGCCCGATTGAAATACTCTCGAAATTGCATACGACCGTTGTGGACGCCGTCAAAGGTTATGATGAGGCCGCCGACATTGCCAAACGCGACCAGGTTGGCGCGCTTTGCACGGACCTGAAGCGCACACATATGACTCACGCGCATGACATCGCTGGCCTGCTGCTTGCGCGCGGCGAACGCCCGGATGCCGATGGTTCTTACATGAGCCTTGTGCACAAATTCGTGCTGAATGCCCGGTTTCTTGTCACGGCCGATGAAGAAAGCCTGCTTCCCGGCCTGCGCGATGGCGAGAAGCGGCTGCTTGAGGCCTATGACGACACGCTGCGCGAAACCGAAATCGGTGGCGACGCGTTCAAACCTGCCGAGGTCAAGGCGGTCAAGACGCAGCGCAACGGGGTTTTGGCCAACATCGGCAAGATCGACGCACTGATGGCGACCCCGGCCTGACCAGACAGCAGGGCTGCACGTCTGGAGACGGGACCCGGCGCTTGGAGCGTTCCATCGCGGCGCAAGAAACACGGCAGTCAAGCTGTGGCCAGATCGGCGCCGACACGGGATCAGGCTTGGCAGATCGCCCCGGCCAAAAGTTTCAATCCGGTTAACGCCGTCCGGTGACCTTGCCATATCAATACCTTGCCGGGTGTGCGGAAGTTGCGCCACCCCGCCCCTGCCGCGGGCCTTGCGCCCAGGTCTTGCGCTCGGCTGCGGTTTGCCTATCCTGCGGGCCAAGGGGGAGGACTCGATCATGCAGCACATCACCGATCAGCGCGTCCCGGCCGCCTGCCGGGTCCGGGTTGCGTCACCCCCGCGCCGCCCCGCCGCCCTGCGGAGCCCGCGATGCCGCTGATACGATCCTGGATCGCGGCTGCCAACGCGCCCGGCTGCCCCTTCCCGCTCAACAACCTTCCGCTGGGTGTTTTCACGCACCCGAACAGGTATGGGGCGCGCTGCGGTGTCGCGATCGGTGATCAGATCCTCGACGCCACCGGCCTTGAAAGTGCAGGGCTGCTGCGGCTGTCCGATCGCCCGGTGCTTGCAGCCCCCTCCTGGAATGCGCTGATGGCCTGTGGCCCGCGCGCCTGGGGCGACCTGCGCGCGCAACTCACGACATTGTTGCAAGCAGATGCCCCCGAGCGCGCCAGCGTTGAGCCGTTCCTGCACCCGATGGACGCAGCAGACTTGCACCTGCCTTTCTCAGTGGCCGAGTATACGGATTTTTATGCAAGCCTGCATCATGCCACCAATGTCGGAACCATGTTCCGGGGCGCGGAAAACGCGCTGCCGCCGAACTGGCTGCACATTCCGATCGGGTATAACGGGCGCGCATCGTCGGTCGTTGTCTCTGGCACGGATATCCGGCGTCCCTGGGGACAGCTTAAGGGGCGAGACACGCAAACGCCGCATTTTGCACCCTCTGCCCGGTTTGACCTTGAACTGGAACTGGGCGCGATCGTCGGTCAACCATCCCAAGGGCCGATCACGGTTGCCGAAGCTGATGACATGATCTTCGGTTATGTCTTGCTGAATGACTGGTCCGCACGGGATATTCAGGCTTGGGAATACCAGCCGCTTGGCCCCTTTCAGGCCAAATCCACCGCGACCACGCTCAGCCCCTGGATCGTGATGCGGGCCGCGCTGGAGCCGTTCCGCGTGGCTGCGCCCAGGCGCGTGCTGCCGCTTCTGCCTCATCTGGCGGATTGCGGCCCCATGCATTACGACATCGCGCTGGACGTCGTTCTTGAAGCAGAAGGCAGGCCGCCTGTTACGATTTCGCGGACCAATGCCCGAGAGCTTTATTATTCCGCTGCCCAGCAACTTGCCCATCACACGACCAGCGGATGCCTCATGCGGGTGGGCGATCTTCTCGGATCAGGCACGATCTCGGGGCCGCAAGCCGGAAACCGGGGCAGCCTTCTGGAGCTGAGCTGGGGCGGTGAGACACCGATAGATATCGGTGGCGTCTCGCGCAGCTTTCTGGAAGATGGCGACACTGTGACCTTGCGCGGCGCGGCCATGGCTGACGAGTACCAGATCGGTTTCGGCCCCTGTTCGGGCCGGGTCCTTCCGGCCTTGAAAGACCCGTATGCGCGCTGACACCACTTGACCGAAACTCTGGCTGGAAACCCCCGACAGGACAATCCGGCCATCTGATCAAAGGATACCACCATGGCCAAAGCATTCGCGTCTCAGGGCGATATGAGCGAGAAGAAAACCAGCTTCACCGAAATCGGCCGCGGGCTTTATGCCTTCACCGCTGAAGGTGATCCCAATTCCGGTGTCATCATCGGGGACGAGTCTGTGATGGTGGTCGAAGCACAGGCCACGCCGCGCCTTGCGCAAAAGGTGATCGATTGTATCCGCAGTGTCACCGACAAGCCGATCAGCCATCTGGCATTGACGCATTATCATGCGGTGCGCGTGCTGGGGGCCTCGGCTTATGGCGCGCCGCAAATCCTGATGTCGGACACTGCACGCGCGATGGTGGTCGAGCGCGGGCAGGAAGACTGGGACAGCGAATTCCAGCGCTTCCCACGCCTGTTTCAGGGGCATGAGGATATCCCCGGCCTGACCTGGCCCACCACCACGTTCAAGGACCGCATGTCAATCTATCTGGGCAATCGCCGGGTCGATCTGATGCATCTGGGCCGGGCGCATACAGCGGGTGACATCGTCATCCATGTGCCCGATGAAAACGTCATTTTCACAGGTGATATCGTGGAATATCACTCGGCCTGCTACTGCGGCGACGGACATTTTCGTGACTGGGGCACCACGCTGGATGCGATCAAACGCCACGAAGTCGATGCGATCGCACCCGGTCGGGGCGATGCGCTGATGGGCCGTGAGATGGTCGATACCGCGATAGAGAATACGCGCGATTTCGTTGCTTCGACCTATCGGCCTGCTGTGACGGTTGCAGCGCGCGGCGGCAGCCTGAAAGAGACCTGGGACGCGGTCCGCGCTGCCTGTGATCCGAAATTTGCCGATTACGCGATCTATGAACATTGTCTGCCCTTTAATGTCGCCCGCGCCTATGATGAGGCCCGTGGCATTGATACGCCACGGATCTGGACCGCCGAACGCGATCTGCAGATGTGGGCCGCGTTACAGGGCTAAGGCGACGGCTTGACCTGAATCATTGTGTTGTCGTGGGCGGATCGTGTCTGATCCGTGTCGAACCCGCCGGGAAAGGATGCCATGAGCAAGATTTTCGAAATCCCCCTTTACCCCTATGCGCGCCACCCTGATCAGGATGACAATGTGGTGCGGCGTCACAAGGTCATCGTCGTCGGGGCAGGGCCTGTGGGACTGGCGCTGGCCCTTGATCTGGCGTCGCGCGATATTCCGGTTCTGGTGCTGGATGAGAATGACCGCGTGAGTTTCGGCTCGCGCGCGATCTGCTTTGCCAAGCGCACGCTTGAAATCCTTGACCGGCTGGGCTGCGGGGATGAGAGCGTTGACAAGGGCGTGACCTGGGGTCGGGGGCGCGTCTTTTTCGATGAGCGCGAGATTTACGAATTCGACCTGCTGCCCGAAGATGGCCATAAGCGCCCGGCTTTCATCAATCTGCAGCAATATCATCTGGAAAAATTCCTGTTCGACCGTGTTCAGGCGCTTGCCGCCGCTGGTAAACCAATCGAGATCCGCGGGCGCAACCGGGTCGAGGCGATCGGCGCACATGATGATCATGTGCGGTTGGAGGTCGAAACCCCCGAAGGCCCTTATGAATTGCAGGCCGACTGGCTGGTCGCTTGCGACGGTGCCAACTCGCCCACGCGCCGGATGATGGGACTGGATTTCGTCGGTCGCGTTTTTGAGGATAATTTCCTGATCGCCGATGTGATCATGCAGGCGGAATTCCCGACCGAGCGCTGGTTCTGGTTTGACCCACCCTTCAACCGGGGCCAGTCTGCGCTGCTGCACCGGCAGCCCGAAAATGTCTGGCGGATCGACCTGCAACTGGGCTGGGATATTGATGTCGAGGCCGAAAAACGCCCAGAGCGGGTCATCCCCCGCTTGAAGGCAATGCTGGGCGAGGATGTGGCCTTCGAACTCGATTGGGTATCCATCTATACGTTTCAGTGTCGCCGTATGGCCAGGTTCCGTCAGGGCCGGGTTCTGTTCGCCGGAGATGCCGCGCATCAGGTGTCGCCATTTGGGGCACGCGGGGCGAATTCCGGGATACAGGATGCGGACAATCTGGGTTGGAAACTCGCGCTTGTTCTGGCCGGGGATGCGCCAGAGCGCCTGATTGACAGCTATAATTGGGAACGCGTCTACGCGGCAGATGAGAATATCACCCATTCGACGCGCGCGACCGATTTCATCACGCCCAAGTCAGAAATCAGCCAGATCTTCCGCAACGCTGTGCTGGACCTCGCAGCGCGCCATCCGTTTGCGCGCCCGCTGGTCAATTCGGGACGGCTGTCGACGCCAAGCATCTATGATGACGGGCCGCTGAATGGCAATGATGCCACAGGTTTGCCACAGCGAACCCGCCCGGGCGCGCCGCTGTGTGATGCGCCCGTGGCTGAAGGGTGGCTTCTGGACTGTCTTCCGTCCGGTTTTGCGCTTCTGGCGATCAATATCGACTGTCCCAAGGGGATTTCCTGTGACGGTGTCGTGCTGACAACGCTGTCACTCAGTACAGATGGAAATCACGCGCTCGCCGCGCGGTATCTTGGAGAGGCTGCAGGCGCGATCTATCTTGTCCGGCCTGATCAGCATGTCGCGGCCCGCTGGCTGGGTTTTGACAAGGCGGCCATAGAGGATGCGGTGGCGCGCGCCACCGCAAGAACATGAGCGGAGAGGGGCGACAATGCCAGATTTGAGGCGGGATGCGAACCTGCAAGATGCAGATGGGTTCTATGCTGATCTGCTTGCCGTGCATGACGGGTTGACCAAGGCCGAAAGCGATGCGCTGAATGCCCGGCTGATCCTGATCCTTTCCAATCACATCGGGGATGCCGAGGTCCTGTCACAGGCGCTGCATGACGCAGCCGCGACGGCAGGCAGGCAGGACTGACACCAAGACGACGTATCTTGCGGTAATGATGCGCCCGTCAGCGCCAAACATGCCGTTCAGACAAGGCACCGTCTCACCCGACCGCAGGCAGTTATTGTGCCCTCTGGCATGCCTTCCAACCGGGCAAAAGCCCTCGGGCGAGTTGGGCCACCAATTTCGTCGGAAACTCGGCCTGGTTTTTTGTTGCGGTAGGGTGGGTCACTTCATGACTGAAAGTGCTTTTCGTCCAAGCCGGAAAACCTTTGATCCGAGACGCGCTGCTTTCATAAATCGCGTATGGTCCCAGCCGGTCTGCTGATGCGTTAGCGGCTTTCCTGCGGCACGGCGCGCAGGGTTTGATCGCTGCGCGCACAGATAACCTGGATACGTTCCTCGATTTCGCGCAGACCGACAGGCTTGGTCAGATAGTCATCCATCCCCACGCTTAGCGCGGTTTCCCGCTTCTCGATCATCGCATCCGCAGACAGGGCGATGATCGGGGTGTAATCGCGCACGGATGCAATCTCTCTGCGGCGCAATTCACGCGTGGCTTCCAACCCGTCCAGAACCGGCATTTCTATATCCATGATGATGACGTCGTAGTCACGCTCTTCCCAGGCGACAAGCGCCTGCTGTCCATTCACGGCGACATCAAAACTATGGCCCAGTCGGCGCAAGTAATGCGACAGGATTTTCCTGTTGGTCGCATTGTCATCCACAATAAGGACGTGGCGCGGCCCGACCAGCGCAAGGGCCAGACCCTCGTCTGGCGCGGGGGCAGGCTGATCTGGCTCTGCCGCCAGTTCGATGGGTATCCGTGCAGTGAAGGTAGAGCCCCGGCCAAGGCGGCTTTCGACTGTGATCTCGCCGCCCATCTGCTCACATAGCAGCTTCGAGATGGACAGCCCGAGCCCGGTTCCGCCATATCGCCGCGTGGTCGAGCTGTCGGCCTGGGCGAAGACATTGAACAGGCGATCGATCGCCTCGGCAGAGATACCAATGCCGGTATCCTTGACCGACACGTAAAGCTGGCGCGTCTCTCCCTCGACCTGATCGTGAAGTGAGACTATGATTTTCCCGGCCTCGGTGAATTTTGTCGCGTTTCCGACCAGATTGGACAGAATTTGACGGATGCGCACGGAATCGCCGATATACAACGTACCTTCGAGGGCCATCTCAAGCTCAGCCTTGACGCCTTTCGCGGCCGCTGTCGGTGCGTATAGCCCGTGGACGGACCTGCCCAGCGCACGCAGGTCAAATTCTTCGGGGTTTATCCCCATGGCACCGGATTCGATTTTGGACAGGTCCAGAATATTGTTCAGAAGCCCCATGAGGGATTGACCTGAATCGACCATCACATCAAGCCATTCGCGCTGTTCCTGTGTGATATCGGTTTCAGCAAGAATGCTCGCAACCCCCAGAACGGCATTCATCGGCGTTCTGATTTCATGGCTCATCGTTGTCAGAAACGCGCTTTTCGCCCGGTTGGCCGCTTCCGCCTGATTGCGCTGCACATCCAGCGCAGCGGCCAGCGCCCGGGTTTCCGAAAGCAGGCCTGACCGCATTTCTGCCGCAAGCATCATGTCAAGTGTGCCATCTGTCGGTGAGAAATCTGCGATGCGCAAGGGTTGCATCTCTTCGCCGAGTTCCAGATCCGGGATGTGGCCCAGCAAAAGCCAGATCGCATCGCCGCGATCCAGCACCAGACCACGCAGCCGCAGGGTTGTGCCGCCGTTGAGCCGAAGGATGATTGCGCGCCTGTGCTTTCGCAAGGCCGCTATATCGAGATTGTTGGCGGGCAGTTCGAACGAAACAGCGTCATGCAGCGGCTGCCCCAGTAGTCCCGGCCCTTTGTGACGCAGAAGCGATGGGCCTGCTTCGCAGATCCGCCCTTCCGGACAGAGTTTCAGATATGCCGGAAACAACCGCGCGATTTCGTCATCAGCAAGCAGCAGGCTTGTCTGCATCTTTCCGGGGTCTTCAAGAGTTTCTTCAGCCATTAAGTGACTTTCGCTGGATGCAGAACAAAGCGCCTCCATCCTCGGGAAGGTAAGTCACCTCTACGCGCTCGTCAAAGCGTTCGGCCGTTGCCAGCAAAATACCTTGCACCATCGGCGCCAGACCAGTGCGTGTCGAGCGATATCGCACCTGCAACTCGGCGTCATCAGCCGAAATCAGTTCAAATGATGGCATCTCTGCTTTGGGCATGTTGGAGCGGATACTGGCATGCATCCGATCCAGGCTTTCAAGGAACGAAACAAAATCATCCCCTGCCATCCGCAGGATTCGCCCATACTCGGACGCGCCCGCAAAATCGATCCAGACACATCCAAGCTGACGGAGAGTGTCGTCCAGCGGCATGCGCAGATGCGCTGATACAAGATGTATCAGCTCCATCGTTGTTGCGTCCGAATAATACTCCATCCCGATGAACAGCGGCTCGGTATGATCCGAAGTACGCAGAAGCGTTTCCCATTCTGCCTCTTCAACATGTTGAAGGACCATGATGCGTAGCGCTTGGTGGATCATTCCATACATGGCGTCATCTTCTCTGTCTGCAACATGGTCTTTGCTTGCGCTTCAGGAACTTGCCTGCGTTCGAATTCCGTCTCGTTACCATAGGCCACAGCGCCCCGAGTCAGCGCAAGAGGGTCCCCTGGGCGGGAATGCGGCGAGCACCGGAAACACCTTAGCATCACAAAGATAAAGCATCGGCTGCAAAAAGCATCTGTCGAAATGCCTGTATGCGTCTGGTCTGATAATGCGGCATGTCGATCTCAAACTGTATTCTGTACAAAGGTCACCCCTGTAATTTACCATCCTTTGACAAATGTTGGCAAATACAGATGAAGGCCCTGTTAACTTTATTCGCTCATATTGTTGCAAAGTCACTCATCAATGGGCGAACTGTCCAAAATTATTGGGTCCCGCAGCGCACGCGCGCAGATTTTTTGGAATATTGTCTGGTTGCCCCAAAATTGCACTTGGCGCACATGCCAAAGTTGTGGTTTACCCTGAATACTGAGTTAGTAAGTTGCACAATATTTGAGCTGTTGGCATTCTGTGACGACGAAGGCCTGTAGGAGAGTAAAGGTTGAACAAGGTATCGTTATCCACGAATTCAGGCATACAGGCACGTAAGATCACACCGAAAAAGCTGTCTGAACCTGCGTTATCGTCTGTCGACAGGGTGCTGGTCCGCGACAGCTGGAACAAGTTCATCGCTCAGGACACGATTCTCATCGGCCTGTTTTTCGAGCGGTTGTTGACCCGGTCCCCGGGACTGGAGGACGCGCTTGGCAGTATCGCGGCTCAAGCGCCAGTTGAGTTTCTGTTGCTGTTCGACCTTGCCATCCGGGGTCTTGATCCAGAGGCGGAACTGGCGCTGAGGGAAGCCTACCATATCGCCCCGGCAGCCCGCGAGGCGCGGTGCCGCGACATTCCAGATTGTGGCGCATTCTTCGCCACTTACGGGATGGACGAAGACACATGGGACGCCGCGCGCGAGGCGTTTCTCTGGGCCTTCTCCAAGGCTGCCTATCTGGAAGACTACGAACGTGCTGATCTTGCCAAGGGCGACGAGTCGGCTTTGGCACGGTTCTTCAGGCTGCATGTCGAAGCCCCCATGAATAAAATTCGCGAAGCCCAAGAGGCGGCGCTTGCCCCGGAAATCCTGGGGCGCATGCGTGCGGGGGCCGAGGCGATGCTCAAGCACCCTCAGGAAGCAGGGATCTTTTTCTACAAGTCCCTGTTTGACGCATATCCCGATCTTGTCAGTCTTTTCCG
Organism: Paracoccaceae bacterium; assembly: GCA_007128995.1. Taxonomy (GTDB): domain Bacteria; phylum Pseudomonadota; class Alphaproteobacteria; order Rhodobacterales; family Rhodobacteraceae; genus Roseinatronobacter. Next base: position 7,531 of record SKWJ01000342.1, on the reverse strand, counting down.
CACGGCGAATATGGATGCGCTGTCGCGTCACCTGATCGACACGGTGGTGTTCCTGATACAGGCCGCTGACGATCATCGCGCAGGTCTGCGGGATGAGTTGCGCAATCTTGCAAGAATCCATCAGGTCAATCAGATCCCGCCCGCTGAATACGAGCGTCTGGCCGGCCCGCTTTTGGAAACCCTGTCGCGTTTCGGCGAGCCGCTGGACGCGGAGATGACAAGCGGCTGGCAGGTTCTGTTTGATCGTGTCTCGCGGATCATTTCCGAACCAATGGTCCAGCAGGAGCGCATCCTGAGCGAAGCGCAGAAATTCATCGATCAGGTCGCGCAGGAACTTGGGTGGTCTGCGTCCAAGACGCAGAAACGGTTGAAGGCAATCGCGCATGAAGTCCGCGCGACCGGAAGTTACACCCATACCAACGAAGAGCTGGATTATGGCGCAAAGCTGGCATGGCGCAACGCGCCGAAATGTATCGGACGGATTTCGTGGAAGAATCTGATCGTTCGGGATTTCCGGCATGTCACCGATGCGAACTCGATTTATGATGAGTGCATTCAGCACCTGCGCACCGCGACAAATGGCGGCAATATCGAGATCGTCCTGACTGTCTTCCGGGCTCTTACTCCGGGCGAGCGCTGGGGGCCACGACTTTGGAACAGTCAGCTTGTGCGCTATGCAGCCTATGAAATGCCTGATGGCACACTCCGCGGGGACCGCGCCAATCTTGAATTGACACGCGCGATCATGAGCCTTGGCTGGGCCCCGCCAGAGCCAAGAGGCGATTACGACATCCTGCCGCTTGTGGTTGAACTGCCCGGCGAAGCCCCGAAAGTCTATCCGATAGATCCCAAGGAAGTGCTTGAGGTGGACATCACCCACCCGACCGAGCCACGGATTGCGGAGCTTGGGCTGAAATGGTGCGCTGTGCCTGCGATTTCGAACTTCCATCTTGAGATTGGTGGTGTTCACTACGGATGCGCGCCCTTCAATGGCTGGTTCATGGGCACCGAGATCGCCCGTGACCTGTGGGAACCAGCGCGTTATGATCGGGCGATGGACATTGCCGAAGCGCTGGGGCTCGATACGTCCAGCGAGCGGACCCTCTGGCGCGATCGCGCATTTCTGGAGCTGAACATCGCGATCCTGCACTCTTTTCAGGAAGCGCGTGTCACGCTTGTCGATCATCAGACAGCTTCGCGTCAGTTCATGATCCATGACCTGCGCGAGAAACGCTCGGGCCGCGAATGCCCTGCGCAAGGCTCCTGGGTTGTTCCGGCAGCCGGCGGTTCGACCACCCCGGTATGGCACCATGAGATGCGCGATTTCCAACTCAAGCCGATCTACAAATACGCCCCGGACCGTTGGCTTGCGCATATGGATGAGGACCTCTCGGGCGAGACGGTCAGCGCAGCACCGACCCGTCACAGAACCGCGCAACCACTGATCATCTATGCCTCGGAGACGGGCACTGCTGAAAGTTACGCCCATCAGGCGGCACGTCGGCTGGCCGGGCTTTCGCCCAATGTAAAGGCGATAAATGATATCAGCCTTGCAGACCTCGCAAGCGCGTCTCGCGTGCTGGCCATTGTTGCGACATGCCGGGACGGAGATGTCCCCGAGAGCGGCGAACCGCTTCTGGCCGAACTGCGAGGGGCGGCATCAAATGCGCTGTCGGGAACGCGCTTTGCCGTCATCGGCATCGGCAACCGGATCTATCCGCATTTCTGCCGCGCAGCCCATACGGTGGATACAGCCTTGGCTAATGCCGGTGCAGAACGCATGGCCACGATCGAAACCGCTGATGAAATCTCCGGTCAGGCCGATACGGTCAAACGCTGGATCGAGATGTTTTTCAAGCAGTGGGGGGCTGATCAGGCAGTGCAAGCACCGCTACGATCACTGATCGAGTTGATTCCCTCTCAGCGACCGAAAGGGCCCGATCCGCAGGACATCGGGACGATCAGCTTTAACGAGGAAATGCTCAAGACCACTCTCGGGGGCGAGAGTGATCTGGAAAGATCGACCCGCTATATCGGGATTAACCTACCAAAGGCACTGACAGGTGACGCCAAATCAGACGTTGGCGCTTACGGTGTCGGCGATCATATCGCCATCTATCCGGAAAACCCGGCTGAGCTGGTCACACAGCTTTGCGCGCAACTTGGCATGCCTGAAGATGCGTGGTTTCGGGCACATGGTGCGGCGCATGACGCGATGGAGCGCTTTCGCGATGGGTACTCGGTCTGGAAGCTGCTGTCTGAGGATCTTGACCTGTCGCTTCCCGAAGCGCCAGAAGAACTGTTTTCGGCCATGCTGGACGTCGGCGGCGAGGGCCGTGACCGTCTGGCCAACTGGGTGCGCACCCTGAACGGGGACGATGACACCTCGGAACGACAGGAGTTGATTGCCCGCCTGCGACAGGATTATCTGACCATCGTCGATCTTTTCGAGGCCTTCCCTGACAACATTCCGGGTTTCGAACTTCTGATCCAGCTTCTTCCGCGCCTGAAACCGCGGCTCTACTCGATCGCATCCAGTCCGGTCGCCCACCCGACTGAGGTGCGGATCATGGTCAGCGTGCTTAGTGTCGTTCAGGCCAATGCGCGCATGAACCGGGGGGTTGCGTCTCATTTCCTCGCGCGTCAGCCTGCGGGGGCCACAGTTCGGATCGCCTTGAAGCGCGCGCCCAGACGCCTGCCTGAAACGCTCGGTGGTCCGGTCATAATGATCGCGGCAGGCACCGGGATCGCCCCGCTGTTTGCTGCGATCGAGGAGCGTGTGGCCCGAGGGATGAAGGCGACCGAAGACAGACCTTTGGCGCTTTACTTCGGCTGTCGCAACGAGGGCGAGTTCCTCGAGCGCAAGCGTATCCTTGCGTGGCGGTCAGAAGGGTATCTCAGCCGCGTCGATGTTGCGTTTTCCCGCGCTGGGCCTGCAAAATCCTATGTGCAGGATGCGCTTGACGCCGATGGCCTGATTGTTGCGAAAGACCTTCTTCATCCTGCCAGCCATGTGATGATCTGCGGCGATGCCAAGATGGCGCATGATGTCGAGCAGCGATTGGTCGTGATCTTGCAACGCGATGGCGGGCTGAGTTATTCGGCTGCGCAAGACCTGCTGGAGCGGATGCGTCAGGAAGGGCGCTATATCGGCGACATCTGGGGTATAAAGATGAACTTCGACGTGGCGATCCCGGCGATGGTCCATGCCCATTACAATCGCGGGGCAAGCTGGTTTGCGCGGCTCAAGCGCACGCTCAAGGGACGGCCAGAGAAGATTACAAGCATCCGGAAGTTCTGACCGCATCAGGCCCGGCCGCATCATTTCGTGGCGGGGCCGCTGCGCCGGTGAACCTGTCTGCCCTTCAGGCAGCCTTGTTCTCAAACGCTGCGACGATCCGGTTGCGCCCATCGGATTTTGCACGATAGAGCGCCTGATCCGCCATTTCTATCAAGGCTGCAGGATCTTCGGGCGTCGATTTGAGTTGATCGCTGCCGACAAGCCCGATACTGATCGTGATCTTTACAATCTTGTCCCGGATGTTGAATTCCAGCCGCGCTACATGCTGACGCAGCCGTTCGGCAAAATTACGCGCGGCAAGGCTGTCTGTATCCCTCAGGATGACGGCGAATTCCTCGCCGCCATATCGGCAGACAACATCCGTTGCCCGCGACATCTGGTTCAATTCATCCGCAACTTTCTGGATGACGGTATCGCCGAAAGGGTGACCATAGGTGTCATTGATGAGTTTGAAGTGGTCGATATCCAGCATCAGCAGTGACACTGGCCCCTTGCCACGATGCAGCCCTGCGATATCCACGGCCAACTGATCGTCCAGATATTTGCGATTCCACAAGCCGGTCAGCGCATCGATTTGTGCCTTGGTGCTGAGAAGGTCATGGTAGCGTTTTGTCCTCAGTGCCGAACGCACCCGCGCCTTGAGTTCGATACCGTCAAAAGGTTTGGTGACATAATCCACCGCCCCCAGTTCGAACGCCTGAACCTTGGTCTCGACATCCAGTGTCCCGGTCAGAAAGATTACCGGAACATGAACGAGATCCTTGTCATCCTTGAGGACCTCGCACAGCGTCAGGCCGTCTGCATCCGGCATATCAAGATCCAGCAGGATCAGGTCAGGCCTCAAGTCGCGCGCAGCTTCAAGTCCCTCAACCGCACTATAGGCATGGTGTATGGAGATGCGCTCAGATGCCAGCCTCGCCGTGACAAGATGATGAATATCGACAGAATCGTCGATGACAAGAACAGTTTGAAGCTGAGGATTCGTCACAATCTGTACTCTACTATCTTCTATTTTACGCGATCACAAATACCGATCAGATACTCCATAGCTTTGGAAATATCCGCGTCTTTCGCGCCATCCGCGATGGTCGTTTCAAGCCTTGCCGCCGCATCGCTGACCGGCATGAACCCGTATCCGCCCGCGGCCCCTTTGAGTTGATGCGCCAGACGCGCGAGCGTCGGCGTATCCCTGTCTTTTCCCGCGGCCTGCAGGTCGTTCGTGAAAGCCGTGAGCCGCTCCACAAAGCCGGCAACAACTGCCTGCATCTCAACATCATCCTTCAGAGTGCTGAATATAGGGCCGGATGATGCGTTTTGTAATCCCGCAACCTGCTCTTTCTCTGGGCTCGCGGCGGAAAATGGCGCGGCGTGTTCAGGCTCCAGATAAGACTGAAGCACTGCAAGCAGCGCCTGTCGAGAAATCGGCTTGGTCAGATAATCGTCGCAGCCTGCTTCCAGACAGCGCTCCCGGTCCCCGTCCTTGTCGCTGGCCGTCAGCGCCACGATCGGACTGGAATACCCCTTGTCCCGCAAGATACGGGTCGCGCAGTAGCCGTCCATTTCTGGCATCTGCATATCCATGAGGATCAGATCGAAAGGTCCCGGACCAGCCATCGCTGCCAAGGCTTCAGAGACGGCAACGACCCCATTTTCTGCCAGGACAGTCTGGCACCCTTGCCGACGCAGGATGGTTGCAATCAAGGTCTGGTTGAACTGACCATCCTCTGCGTTCAGCACCCGGCGCAGGGCTGTGGCGGCATGAGGGTGCGACCCTCGTTCGCTTGGGCGCGCGGTGTCTAGATCGGAGGGTCTGCTCTCTGACAAGTCACAACCTTTCAACGCCGTTTGGACGCGGTCTGCGTCATCTGCTCAGCTCAGGGGCTATCCCTGTCAAGACAGCTTGCCGCTGATAAAGCCCTTCTCTTGATTGTTAACTTGGCTTCGGCACGAAAGCCAAGTGTTACTTTGACAGAGGCCGAAATTCAGGGCTGATTGCGCGTTTCAGCGGATATTCTGGCAATATCCCTGATCTGTGCAAAACTTGCTGCTACTTGGGCGCTCTCTGGGCGCTTTGCGACCATAGCGGTGCTGTGTGCTGCCAGATCCGGGAAGCGATCAATCTGAGCGCGTTGCCATCTGCCGGGCTCCCCGTGCCTGGTTGTCGAGGCCGGATGGCGCTCATCGCCTGAGGAAGGCGCAGCAGATGAAACATTCAGGTTGTTCGATCAACACTGGTCGGCTGTCGGGACATGTTGGTGACTGCCAAGAGAACCCTGCCGAACCCCTTGAGCAGCGAAGGATGCACCCGGAAAGCGTTCCACAATGTGGGCCAGTATCCGGGTTTTCCGCACTCCCGCAGCAAGATGGCGCGCTGGATCAGGGCTGAGGAAAGCGCAGCCGCGGCGAGTTTCCGGTCATGCGGATCTTCGCTCCGTTCAATGATGGCAGTGAACTGACGCTGTTTGAGGTCATTTGCAAGGAACGGGTCCCGCCGCCTGAGCTTGGAAAGCGCGACGTCATCTCCTGCCTGACGGATGACCTTGGCCAGAACATCGCCCCGCACCAGAAACTCGCCCCGCTCTGCCAGCCGATGGGCCATTTCGGTGTCCTCATCAACCGGGAAACTGGTATCAAAACCGCCGAGAGCGACAAAATCATCGCGGCGGAACGCTGCTCCGATCAGGAAAAAGCCATGCAGGAACAGTGCCAGTGGCCGGGCTACGCGCTGCACAGACCCGGGGCCGATGCCAATGCGCGCGACCGAAAAGAAATCGCGCTCTTCCCCCACACCGCAAAACAGGACATTTCCGACATGCGCGACAATATCCGAACCGGCGCTGGACAGGTCTTCCCGCAGCAGCCGCATGCGGTCCGGGTTCCAAAGATCATCAGAATCAAGAAATGTCAGCCAGTCCGAGGTTGCAACTCGTGCCCCGGCGTTGCGCGCGGCAGATGCGCCAGCATTTTGCTGATACAAGACCTTGATCGCGTCCCCGTAGCGCGCGAGCACGTCATGCGTTGCATCAGTCGAGCCATCATCGACAACGATAATCTCGTCGGGCGGTTCTGCCTGCGCGAGAATGCTGTCAATGGCGGCCCCAACATGTGCCGCCCGGTTATATGTCGGCACAATCACGGCCACGGAAATGTCAGGCATGAGAACAACTTCGGAAAGTTATGTTGAATGGCGCAGCGATAGCACGCATCAACCGGTGCAGCAATGCGCGACAGAGTTCTGACGCTTATCGCGCATTGTTCTGCCGTTCTCCGAGTCATGTCAATCTGATCTGCAGAGCACTGTCAGGGCTTCTGCGCGGATCGACATACAGCGCGTTGGCCGGTGTTTAAGACTTTTCAGTTTCGCCTTCATCTCGCCGCATTAAGATATCATTTAGACCTGATTCCGAAGGGAAGTCCTATGATTACGCTTGGGTATGATGACCCGGCGCATCATCAGGAAGGAAAAGACATGCCCTACAGCATTACAGTTTCTGACAATGACGCATTGATGGCGGCCCTTTCAAATGCCCAAGGCGGCGAAACAATCTACCTGCAAGGAGGGGATTATGGCTCTTTGATCCTCTCATCCGGATCAGACACCGGTTTCCGCTTCAGCGAAACGGTTCGGATTGTAAGTGCCGACCTTGATGATCCCGCAGTCTTCTCGCGCATGCGCCTGTCCGATGTCTCGAACATCCATATCGACAGCGTCTGTTTCGACTACAATTTCATGCCGGGACACCCGCTTTGGGAAAGGCCCTTCCGCATCTCAGGAAGCGAACACGTCACCATATCGAACTCCCTATTCTCGGGCGACACGGCGCATTCAACCGGAAGCGTCAATGACGGATACCCAACGGGCCGGGGCCTATCGATTTCCGGTTCCAACAATATCAGCATTCAGGATAACGAGATTGAAGGGTTCCATTACGGGCTCTGGGCAGTTTCTTCTCAAGATATCAGCATTTCCGGAAACGATTTTCATAGTATCCGTTCAGATGGCCTGAACTTCTCGAATGTTCAGCGCGTTCTGATCGAGGACAATCATATCCACAACTTCGCTCGCGCCGTCAGGTCCAGCGACCATCCTGACATGATACAGTTTCATCAAGGGACCAATTCCGGCTCTCCTTCGACTGATATCATCATTCGAGGCAATACATTCGATGCGGGCGCGGGTTATTTCGTTCAATCGGTTTTCCTGGGCAATGAGGTTGTGCGCAATGGACG
>SKWJ01000029.1 GCA_007128995.1 Paracoccaceae bacterium | reverse complement strand
GGGTCAGAAGGCCGATCTCCGTGGGCCCAACACCGATATCTCCGGCGGGAATATCGCGATCTGGTCCGATATGGGGGGCAAGCTCAGTCATGAAGGCAAGGGCGAAGCGTTCAAGCTCGGCAGCGGATCTGCCGGCAGGATCGAAATCTGCGCCTCCTTTCGCGGCGCCAAGGGGAAGCCCCGTCAGCGCATTCTTGAAGGCCTGTTCGAATGCAAGGAATTTCAGAACCGACCTCGTGACATCTGGTGCCCATCGCAACCCACCTTTGTAGGGTCCCATCAGGTTGGAATGCTGCACGCGCCATCCACGGTTGATCTGCACCTGTCCTGCGTCGTCGCGCCAGGTAACCCGGAAACTTATAATGCGATCCGCTTCACACAGGCGTTCAAGCACGCGTGCTTCAGTGAAGCTGCGGCTTGCCTTCTCGGTCGTCAAGACATCGCCGGCCAGCTCTTCGACGGCTTGCAGAAACTCTGTCTCGCCCGCATGTGTTGCGGCGATATCAGTCATGAACGCCGCGAGAAGCGACTTGGTGCGATCAGTCATCATTGTCCTTTCGGTAGGTAGTCAGGCGAGCGACACCGCAAGATAGGCTGCCAGTCCAGCTGTCAGCAGTGTCAGAAAAATTGCGAAGATCAGAGCAAGTTTGGGGCGCATCAATCAGACCAGTTCAAAGATCTCGTATTCGATATGGCGCGCGGACACACCGATATCCTTGAGATCAGCGCGCAGCGCGTTGAGCATTGGGGCCGGCCCGCAGATCAGATGTGGCCATTGGCGCGTATCCGCCGCGAGATGGCGCAACAGAACATTTCTATCGATCTTTCCGGTTTCGCTCGTCCAGCCTTCGGGCGGATTCTCGATCACATGGATCAGGGTAAGGTCCAGCTTCCGGCGCATTTGTTCCAACTCTTCGCGAAAGCTGGCTTCTTCCCAACTCGGATTTCCGAAGAACAGCAGAATGGGACGCTGATCATTTCGGGCCTGCAGTGCATGAAGATTGGACAGGATCGGTGTGATCCCAACGCCACCGGCAATCATGATAAAGCCCTGGGCATCTGCCATACGATCGATCGAAAATGCACCATACGGGCCGTCAACATAGGCTTTGGCCCCGATCGGGGTCTTGATAAGCTGTTGCGTATGATCGCCCAGTGGCTTGATCGAGAACGCGACATTCGGACCTTTTTCAGGCGCATTTGAGATGGTGAAAGGGTGTTCGATCAGTGAATAGGGTGATCGGTCAATCTTTAGCCACGCAAACTGCCCTGGTTTCCAGCGTTGCAGTCCAGGCCCTTCGGGAGTCAGCTCCAGTGTATGAACGCCGCCACGTTCGGCGGTGTTTGCAACAACGCGCCAGGGACGCCGCGCCTGTTGCCACGGACGCAGCACATGCGTATAGAACACCACTGCCATGAACCCAAGCGTGACCCCCAGCCAAAGCACCCTTTTCGCAGGCGTATCGGTCAGATTGCCGACCCCCAGAATATGCGCGATGGCAGCTGACATCCCGAGAAGTGCCAAGCCAAGATGCAGGCTGCGCCACCACTCATGACGTAGCGAAAGTCGCTTTCGAAACTCTGAGCTGACAATCAGCGCGACAAAGCAGACCAGCGCAACACGCCCGGCGGTCAGTTCCCAGCGCGCTTCAAGCGGATTGAGCACACCCAATGCTGGCTGATGAAACAGATAGAGCAATCCAAAATGACCCAGCATCAGGACGACGGCCCCCCAACTGAGATAGCGGTGAAACAGATAGACGATGTCTGCGCCGAACGGGTGGGTGATCCATCGCAGACGCCCGGTCATCGCGAATTGCAAAGCGGCAAGGGCAAGCGCGCCAAAACCAAGACCCATGCTGAAGTCCCAGATCAGCCCGCCTGATGGCGGACGCGCGCCGTAAAGCAGGATGACAAACGGCAGGGCCACGGCGACAAGGCCGAGCATGATGATGAACATACCATGCAGAAGGACTGCAGGCAGTTTATCATGTAAGGGCTGGTGGGCCTTGGCCGTGTCAAGTGTCGTATCGGAACGGTCGATCATCGATCGTCAACGCGCGGCATTGCGATGGGTTCCATTGCCATTTGGTTCAGTCAGGTTGCTTTGTTCCGATCTGGTAGTCAAAGACAAGTTTGCCCCCATGCCAGCCAGTGATTGCCGTCAGACCCGCCGCAACAGTTGACAGAAGCAAGCCGAAAGGCAGGACTGCGCCTTCGTAATCGCCAATGCGCAAGGCCCAGTTTGCACCCAGAAGCGAGAGCAACATCACGGCAAGTATGAAATGGGTCCAGCTTGCCGAACGGTTACGGATCCCCCTGACAAGCAGAAGTTCAGCTGTGCCAGTGATCCCCGCGATCACGCCCATAAGGAAAGCGCCAAACGATGCCCAGCCTGCCGCGCGCGCCCAGAAAACATCGCCTGTCCACCAATACAAGAGATCGGCCCCTAGAACGGACATCGTCAGTGCGATCGGGAAGGCGACAAGCATGGCATGCAGGGGGTGACCGGAGATGGCGATGCGGGATTCCAGCGTG